>JBGSOQ010000266.1:0-21039 GCA_041739035.1 Ignavibacteriaceae bacterium
ACGGTTCATAACATCCGTTAAGAAGTTAGCGATACCGGGTTTCTCACCCTCAAGATTTTCCGGAATAAATCCAGTTTGAATTGATCCAATAATTGAAATTGTAGGAACCAGATGATTTTCAATTGTATGAAGAGTAATTCCATTTTTCAGCTTCATCGTTTTAATCATCGGTGCGATTGGTTTTGGTAAAATTATCTCGTTCTTCTCATTATCAATATATCTGTTTGATATTTCAAGTGCGTCTAAAGGCGGCATGAAGTAAAAATTATTTTCATCATAAATAAATTGTTCATCAGAGTTTTCTTTTTGATCTAAATCACCTTCGTTCTTTTCGACAGATTTTTTTTCGCCTGTTTTTGGAAGTGCATAAGCGACCGTGACTTTCTCTTCTGTAAAATACTTATTCATAACTGCAAGGATATCATCTTTAGTGACTGAGAGAACTCTATCATCAAATTCTTTCTGAAAATCCCAACCATAATAAGTTTCATATCTGCTTATTCTTCCGCCAATATCAGCATTTTTCACATAATTAGTGACTTGATTAAACTTATATCTGTTTTTTGTTTTCTGAAGCTCATGTGAACTTACCGGTTTAGATTTCATTCTTTCAATTTCTTCCCAAATGATCTTCTCTACTTTATCAACACTGCTGTCGGGTTTAAGGGTTGCACTAATCTGAAAAATTGATGGATCTTTAGACATTCCAAAACCCCCGGAAACTGAGGTTACAATTTGATCTTTTTCCACCATTCGTTTATACAAGCGAGCATCGCGGCTTCGTTCGCACAAAATTTGTCCCGCAACCTTTAATGCCGCAGCGTCAGGATCAAAATAATTTGGAACTACAAAAGCAAGCCGAATTTGAGGCTGTGTAATATCGCTGTGATGAAGAGTAAATGTTTTCCTAACATTTTGTGGTTCTTGAAATGCCCAAATTTCTTTTACTTCAGGACCTTTGGGAATATCTCCGTAATACTTTTTAACTACATCAATGATTTTATCGGTTTCAAAATCTCCTACCAAAACCACAAATGCATTGTTTGGAGTGTAATAAGTTTTGTAGTAATTGTAAGCATCATCTCTTGTTACATTTCGTAGATCACTCGGCCAGCCAATAATTGGGTCGCGGTTAGGATGAGAAAAGAAAACCATTGAATTCATTACTTCGCGAATTATTCCATTAGCTTGACTTTCCGATCTCATCCTTCTTTCCTGAATTATCACTTCAATTTCGGAAGCGAATTCTGAAGGATTGAACACACAATTCTGCATCCTATCCGATTCTATATCAAAAGCAATTTCAATTTTATTTGCCGGCATGTATTCATAATAGCTGGTCATATCATTCGAAGTAAACGCATTAAAGATTCCGCTATTTTCAGAAATTGTTTTCGAAGCAGTTCCCTTTCCATATTTCTCTGTTCCTTTAAACATCATATGTTCGACAACATGGGAAATACCAGTTATGCCAAGCTTTTCATTTCTAGAGCCAACTTTGTAAGTCAGTTGATGGTAAATCAACGGAGCAATATGTCTTTCCATTGTGAGAATTGTTAAACCATTATCTAATTCATGACGGTATACCTTACCCTCCTGATACTTAGCACTATCGGCCTCAGCACTGTAATAAAAAAGCAAGGTGAAAAGAAATAAATATCTAAAAAACCTTCCAACTACTGATTCTAACATTTTTTATCCTTATTTAAAAAATATTTAATTCGATTGTTTCTTTTCTTCCGGTCGATATTTTCTTTGCCGGTTAAGTGATTCTTTAACTAAAATAATTTTCTCGTCCATTGTCGCCTCACGATATTTAGGTTTTTCGTCTTGATTAGCAAGAATCCAACCGCTTAAGTATGCTAATTTTGTTATCCGTTCTGTTTTGTTGAAGTCAATCCTCTCAATATCATCTTCCGGAGTATGATATTCATCGTGTAAACCAGAGAAGAAAAATAATGACGGTATATGTTTGCGGATAAACGGACCTTGATCACTGGCAAAATTGAGCAAGCCCACGTTGTAAAGAAGTTCAAAACCGATATTTGTATTTGCTTCTTGAACTATTTTCTTTAAATCTTCAGAGTAAAAAATCCCGCCGATCCAAACTAATTCCTTTTCGTTTCGTCCAATCATATCAAGATTGATCATTGCAATTGTGTTTTCAATTTTTTTGAACGGGTTTTGGTGAGTATAATAGCGCGATCCGAGGATTCCGTTTTCCTCACCCGAAAAGGCAATAAAAATTACGCTTCGTCTTGACTTACTTTTTGCAAAAGCTTCAGCAAGTTCTACTAATCCAGAAGTACCGGAAGCATTATCATCGGCACCATTATGAATTTGTCCTGTATTTTTCTTATCCATGGCACCATAAAAACCTAATCCAACATGATCATAATGAGCACCAAAAACCACATATTCGTTTTTCAAAATAGGATCGGCACCCTCAATAAACCCAATTACATTTTGAGTTGAAATTAGATCAATGTCAAAATTAATTCCTAACTTTATCTTTGCATCAGTGAATGTAAAAGCCGATGGCTTGAGATCGTTATCAATTTTTTCGAGTATCTCAGTAAGGTTTTTGTTTGAACCTTTGAACAAGTCTCGAATTATCTCACCGCTTATATAAACTAACGGAATAGATTCCTTAGTTTTTAATTCCGGCAAACCAAACTCCGATTTTTCAAATGCATTAGCCAAATTCTCAAACTTCACAAGAAAAGGAGGATTATGTCTTAAGGATGATTGCGCCATTAAAACTGCGATAGCCCCTTTTTCTAAAGCCACTTCGACTTTTTTGCGAGCATTTTTATAAAGAATATTTTTTGATTTACTGAATTCGCTTGCGGAATCATTCTCTTGCGGAAAGCCCTCTATCATTATGACAATTTTATCTTTAACATCGATTTCATTTCCATCTATGTCGATGTAATCGTTATAATTATTTTCGCCTTTATCAATTCCATATCCCACAAAAACAATTGGTGCATGGAGAGTAAGTCCTCGTTGAGATTTATAAGAAACAATAAAATCTTTGCCTGCTTTGTAATAATAACATTTTGAAGTACCATTGAAATATTTAACTATTTCAAGCCCTGATCGATCCTTATCTATTTTAGATTCTGTTATAAAGAATCTTTGAAAATATTTATCATAAAAACTGGGATTTACATTTTCTTTTGGTTTAACAGGCGGTACCTCATCTTCCTCATCATTATCTGTAATTGGAATAAATCCTCTGCCCTGTTGGAATGGCGCTAATCCAGCATCATAAAACTTTTTTGCAATGAATCTGGCAGCTTCAAGATTTCCTTCTGATCCGGAAGCCCTCCCTTTCAATTCATCCGATGCAAGAAAGGAAATTGAATTTAGAATATCGCTTTCGTTTATGAAGTCCAATCCCTTCTCATAGCCATCAGGTATTTGTGAATAGAGATTGAAGATAAAACCACTTAATAACAGAACAATTATCACATCCATTTTTCTAAAAGAAAACATCAATTATACTTTCTTCAATTACTTTAAAAGGATCATTTTTTTCACAGCAAAATAATTTCTTGATTTTAGCTGGTAGAAGTAAACTCCTGACGTAAGTCTCGAAGCATCAAAGTCAACTTCATAACTGCCAGATGGCTTGTACTCATCAACTAAAGTGGCAACTTCTCTACCCAGGATGTCGTAAATTTTTATGTTTTGCCATCCATCCATCGGTGATTGCCATCTAATTTTCGTGCTGGGATTGAATGGATTAGGATAATTCTGATGAAGTGAATAAGAAATAGGAGCTAAATAAACATCTGTAATTCCAACCAAAGGACTGTTGGTATAAATGGCACTTGAACCGCCGCTAATCCACGCGTAACCAGAAGGACTTATTGATACATCATATAAAGCTCTCATTGTATCAAATACAGCAAGGTCAACTTGATTCACCCAACTCCCACCAGCATCCGAGGTAAAATACAATCCTACACTACGGACTGCTGATGTTTTTGATCCCACTGCCCATCCACTATTTGGATCAATGAAGGAAACCCCATTGATGGCTTCCACCAAATCATTTACAGGAGAATAATTCCAGCTAGCACCACCATCTGAACTCAGCAATATTAATTGTTCCCCAACCGCCACAGCATTTGATCCTGAAGAGTAAATTACTTTAAGAAGATTTGGTGTAGTAGTGCCCGGAGGCAAACTATTGAACGCTGAAGGATTCCAAGTATTTCCACCATCAGTGGTATATGCAGCTTTTAACTTTTCGCCGACAACAATTCCATTACTTACATCTCTAAAAGCTATTCCTCTTAAGTTAGCTGCAAAAAGATTTGTCTTTTTATCCCATGTCTGTCCCCCATCGGTTGTTTGATATATAATATCGACGCTATTAGATTCCTTACCAACGATAAATCCCGAATTTTCATCAAAGAAATGAAGAGCATAAAGTGATGAAGTGGCGGATAGAGTAACGGGAATAACTTGCTTCCAGGTATTCCCCCCATCGGTTGTTTTCGATGCCATTCCATAAGAATGAGCCGAATAACCAACATTTTCATTTACAAAAAACATTCCTTGAATATTCGGCGCTGCCCCATCGGCTCTTAAAAATCCTCCTTGCCAGTCATTGCCATTTGTTGTTTTCAAGAAAACTGAATTAAATCCTCCAGCGAAAATTAAATCGTCTGTCAACGTCGTAATACTGTTTAGATTTCCAGTAGGAATAGGAGTCAACAACTGCCATGAATCTCCGAAATCGCTACTTCTGAAAATTACACCGCTGCTTCCAGAAACAATAAGTTCATCTCCAAAACCATTGATGGCATTAAGTTGAACGCCGCATGGAATATCAATAGGTATCCAGTTCTGTCCGGCGTCCGTAGTTCTTAGAGCAACTGACCCTCTGGTTGCTCCTCCCACAGCAATTCCATTGTTTACATCCTTAAAATACACCGCCCACAAATTGTCGTAAGTCCTATTTTCTTCCACCTGAGTCAAATAGGTCCACGTAGCACCACCATCGGTGGTTTTTAGATGGATGCTTGGCTGCAAACCTACAGATGAGCCCCAGCCAACAGCATAAGCTGTATTTGCATCAATCATGTTAATACCACGCACATCAAGTCGAGTATAACCTGTTGGTAAAGCCGGTACTGGAGCTTTAGTCCAAGTAGTTCCGTTTGTTGTAAAGAACAAATCCATTTTACCAAGGCCTCCACCAACAACAATTCCATTGGTAGGTCCGAAGAAATCCATATCTTCTAAATCGCCTGCAGTATGGTTTAGATCAATGTTCCATGAAACACCTCCGTCAGTAGTCCTTATTATTTGTGCTGCTGAAGAAGTTGACGCTAATAACCATCCCTTGTTTACATCGGAAAAATAAATCCCATATAGACTGCCAGTTCCGCCAGTAACATTGATGGCGTCCCACGTTGTTCCCCCGTCCGTGGTTTTAAAGATTTTATCACCAGCACCTCCTGCAAAACCGGTATTATTATCAAGAAAAAATACATTAGTCAAATTATCGGTGATGTTGGTTGATAGCTTATCCCATGTTACTCCGCCATCAGTTGTTTTTCTCACTTCACCTGCGCTGGCAACAAACCACCCGGTTGTACTGCTCAGAAAATATGCGTCACTAATATTGGGATATGTATAATCAGTAACTTGCCGAAAGGATTGGGAGTTTAGGTTTTGTGCTAGAAATGTGATCAAAATTGTAAAAATAAGTTTGTAGCAATTCTTCATTTTATCCTCCACTTAGATAAAAAAATAAATAATAAATTATAATTATGCTGTTCTTAAAAAGAACTCAATCTCAAATTAACGAATGCTCCAAGAAATGAGCGCGAATTATCACTAGAATTTCCGGGAGAAATGTTTGAATAACGAATATATGAATCAAGTAAAATTGTCTCATGGATAGGTACTTCGACTCCTAAGGTCAATGAATGATTCTTTACATCCTTACCACCGAAGTAGATATCATATTCACTTAAGCTTAAACTGAATCCTCCTCTAATGAAGATATCTTTTTCGATCTGATACTCTATTCCAGCTTTAATTAAATGATCATTCGAGCTAAGGTCTGCAAATCTATTATCTATGTACTTCGATGAATCAATATTTCTTGTGGTAAAGATGTAATCGATTCCAACTAAAAGTTCAGGTAATATCTTGTAAGATGAACCAACACCAATGTTGATATCATTTACACTCCATTCCCAAAGCAATAAATTTTTGTGCGAATGACGTGACCAGCTTTCACGATTCCAATATGAAGTATAGAAGCCACCAACAAGGTTATCATCAAATTTATATTGTGATTTTAACTGAATGTCAAAGGATTCAAACCAAGCATAGCCTTCCTCAACTTCTTTGAAGCTGCCTTCTGGAATTAGGACTTTAGTGTTTGAAGGGGTGTAATTTGATTGCACGGCTAATTGTAGCTTGTCTGAATCCCGCCAAAACACTTGCCCTGAAAAAGTTGAACCTTTCTTTCTAATTTTTTGAGTAATGGAAGAACCCCTATCCGGTACGAAGTAAGTCTCACCGCGATAATTGAATGTTTCAACCTCAAGTAAATTTACATCAGCAGCTTCGATAGATTCTTGTGTATCAAAGAAAGTATAATTTGCACCAACTAGAATATTATCATTTAATTGGTAAGCTAATCCAAAATTGCCCCCAACATTTCTATAAATAGTTTTTGCATAGGTATAAACTTTTTTCAATCCATCCAGCAACTGATATGTTACTGATCCTCCAGCATAAAGATTATCTAGGAGTTCCCAACTGTACATTAAATTAACTTTGGGTCCCTTATAATGAAAGTTGCCGGCAGTTGTATCAATAAAAAAGAAAGCTTCGCCAGAGTAACTATCGTACTTTAATGTTCTATAATAATTTCTCCGTACCTGGTAATCATAAGAAGTATAACCTAAAAAAGTCCCGAGTTCACCTAAAGTCTTAACGCCTTTGAATGCAGTTCCGTAATACATATCACCTTCGGAGTCGTACTTTCTATGATAACTGCCCCAACTGTTGCTAACTGTTGGAGAAATGTTAAGATAGGAATCTTGTTCGTCCATGAAAAGCCATGCGGGATTGTTTCCAAAATCAAAAGGAGTTAAGGAATTATCTCGATCTTCAATGCCTATTGATAAACCACCTAATGCAGATAAACGATTTTGCTGTGCAAAACAGGAAATTGCAGAAATTAGTGATATTATTAAAACTAGCCTTAGAGATTTACTCATTTAATCAACTTACTTTCATTCGCTGAATTGAAATCTCTGATTATAAATACTGATATAAGACCGTAAATACCGGTCATAAGTATTAGAAGCAACGGAAATATATTTTTTGTAATTGGTATTTTTTTAACAAAGAAAAATGTGATTACACCTAAGAGTAAAATAATATTCATAACAACAAATCTAAAATCAAGAAATTTTAAGTAGAAGTTTACAAACATTGACTTGCTGCTGATAGGGCTTAATGAAAAAGGAAACAGATAAGCGGCAATTTTCCCTTGAGAGGACTTTTCTTTCTCTAACAATTGACCTTTGTATTTATCTATAAGTTTATAATCCCTGTTGAATATGAAATTACTAAATTGATTATCGTTCACAACCGAAACGTTTCGATTGAATAAGTCACCATTAATTCTAAGAACTGAACTATTAAGTTCATAATCTTCTATGTCGAGTTTGATGATTCTGTAATCGTTAAAAGTTAAAAGGTATAGGCCGTTATCTTCTGTAACAAAAAATCCATAAAATTCCTTTAATGGAATTTCGTGTATATTGAAATGAATGACTTTAATATCTTTGGGAAGATCAATTTTCTTACAGTATGGTTTGTTTTTCACTCTTTTCATGTGGAATAAGTTTTCAGCATTGTCAATAATGAAATAGCCTTCATCGAATGCTTTGCGGGTAGTTGGGTTGCCGAATAATTCTTTCGCGGGAAATACAAATCCGTTTTTTATAAGCTCATTCGTAAATGCTTGAGACATTTTCTCAACTGTCTTATTTGTTCGTGAATCAATTATCTCCATCCTACTTTTAATCTTAAAAAACTCATCGGGAAATTCAAGACTAACTCTGCCTGGACTTGATTCCATCAACGGATACCATTTCCAGGCAAATCCATTTATTAAATAAGGTTCAAAACTGCTCATAAATAAATTTTTTCTAAGCAACGGCACATCGACTGCAACCCCATTTATCGAATCCGGCATTTTACCAGCAAAAACAAGCTGGGCAAAATTGATTTGCGGCATTATTACCTCATACTCATCTCGAGTATATTTATTCCCTTTTCTATCCACATACCTATAACTAAGACCTTTAACTCGCATTGTGATTTCATCAGACTCGGAAATTAATATATCATTTATGATCGGGCTGTAAGCAATTCGCGGACGGTTACTTTGAAATTTGAAGGTACTCCAAAATATATCTGGAAGATATATTGAAGCAGTAAAAATTATTATAACCGCAAGAATGACTTTGATAATAAAATTACGCTTCATTTAATCCCCTTTTTATAATTATTTCCCGAAAGTAAAATTATAGGAGTAAGTAATATTGTAATAAGAATGAAGTAGGGATACGATTTACTGAAGACAAATCCCAATCCCATTGGAGTAAAGGTATCGAAAAACCAGCTTATAAATCCTGCGCCGATAATTCCATAAAAAATCCTCCTACTCCAAGAGGGCTCAATGAAAATTATGGAAATAAAAATATAGCCTGTCAATCCTGCCAAAAACCATGGTAGTGAAACGATTAGATATATACTTATCACATCCGATGGAAAATATATTGTTGTAAAGATTGATATTAGCACTGAATCTAAAATGAACAAACAAATTAGCAGACTCAATCCATACCACTGCATAACCGAAAGTGATTTATTCTCTTTCATTGGAAGATGAAGAGTAAGCTTCAATCTACTTGAATTGATCTCCGGGAAAAACTGAACTATGGCAAGCAGCAATCCGGTTGCAAGTGGAATGTACATTAGATCCAAATAAAATAAATATCCCCAAGACACGACACCACCAACGAGTTGGCTAGCAGGGTAAAATTTAAAATCGTTATATAGTGACACGCAAATACTGATGACGATAATTAGATTTAACAGAAATAAGCCGATAAAGCTCCATCTGACTTTTAACCACTCTTTATACAGTAAAGATTTGACCATTTTCTATTCCTAATATTTTCCTGTTAATCCGATAAAAGCATCTTCAAGCGACATTGGAATTTGCTGAAGAGTTCCATGTTTAATTCCTAGTTTTAAGAGATGGTTATCCATTTCATTCATTTTAGCAAAAGAATAAAAAGATGCTTTGTTCTTAATTACTTCAACGTTTTTAATTACTTCGTCTTTTTTAATTGCATCAATTGAATTTAGTAGGTCACATTTATAAAGTCTGAATTCATTCAAGAATTGCTTGATGGGCATTGTGAGCAAAACAGATCGATAGTCAATGATGACACAATCATCAAGAAGCTCTTCCAAATCTTGAATGATGTGAGAAGTTATAAAAATGGTTTTGTTTTCAGCCTTGGCATACTCGGTAAGATAATCTATAAATAATCTTCTATAACCGGCATCTAAACCCATCGAGTAATCATCAAGAATAAGCAGATCAGGATCTTGAGCGAGCAAGAGTCCTAATGCAACTTGAGAACGCTGCCCGCATGACATGCGTGATATCTTTTGATTTTCAGTCACTTGAAGCTTGCCCATCAATTCCCAATACGGTTCTTTTTTCCAATTCGGATAAAATGCAGAATAAAACTTTTCTGTCTGCTTGATATTCATAAATGAATATTGAATGTGACCTTCAATTAAAAATCCAACTCTCGCTTTTGTTTGTGGAGAAAGGCTGTGAGAATCTTCACCAAACACAAGACATTGCCCGGAAGTTTGCTTCAAAAATCCGTTGAGAATATTTATAGTTGTTGTTTTGCCTGTTCCATTCTTACCCAGTAAACCGAAAATGGAACCCTTTTTTATATCAAAATTGAAATCCTCGAATACGAGTTTACTTCCGTAATAATGTGTTAGATTTTTTACTTGTACAACTGCTTCATTCATAATTATTTCTTCTTCTTATTAATGAAATCCCGGAGTAGCAAATGGAATTGCCTCCCAATCCAAGGTTGCATCATTAGTGTCAACTCCAGGTTCCCTTCTTCGCATGGACTTACCGCTGTACTTAGGAGGTGATTGAGCAAATCCCTTATCAACTCTGGCATCAAGTGTTTTTCTTGCCGTTAAGCTTGATTTGTACTGAACGCCATCAACTACTGTGGAAAGATCCAAGCCGTCTTCCCAAACAGAGTCAACTCCGGATGCGAGAACAATTACATCACTAACGAGGTTAATTAAAAAGTCAACAGTCCGATCAGAACGTATGTTTATTAAATTCGGAACATTTGAATTATCAAAATCACTTGCTGAAAATTGATTGTAGAATTCCCAGTCAGCGTTGCTCAAATCATAACTTGTGGAAACCACATTCTTATGATTAACTGCAGTAGATGCTAAAACCATAAATGTACGAGGATAAAATGCATAATTAGTTTCACCAGGTTTACCCGGGAATTTGAAAATGTATGTTACTCCATCAATATCACCATCATCACCCTCATCGGCTCCAGGTCCCTTACCTCCTTCATTGTTACCGGAAACTCTCGACACAGACATTCCATCAAGATATTTTGTATCATCACTATAGTTGTAAAGCTCAATATATTGATCATAAAAGAAAAAGATATTATTTAAAGGACCGCCTGCATAAATTTCGTTTATAGCTATCCCTGTATTTGCTACCTGCTCCGCTAAAATCGTATCGATCACAGCTTGATCCGGTGAAACCTGTACATCTCGAATATTACCCACAATAAGAATATTTGAGTTTAAAGGATGCGGCATACGAACGGAAATGCTGTAAGTGGAGGCAGGTAATCCTTCTAAAAATAAATTACCGTTTTGATCGGTGTATTTAATCATCAAACCGTATTCGGAAGAAAGAATGACTTTTGCATTCTGCAATGGAATGTAATGAGGAATGGTATCGACAAGTGTCGTATCACCAATCGCAAAAATGCTGATTTTGGCGTCACCATCGGGAGTAACGGGTGGTTCCTCCTTGCAACTTATAAGAACCAAAAGAAAAAGCAAAAAGAAAAAACTAATCTTCTTCATATTTTCCTCCCGATCCAAATAGTTTGTCAATAATCATACTGAACTCAAGTCCATAAAACAAAGAGGGATTTCTTGTCGTTTCAGTTTCATAATCAATGCTGCTATAGTACCTATAGATGGCAGGGTCATCAATAAAATTGTTTACGTAAAAAGATACTTCGGCACCTTCGAATAAAGACTTACTCATGCTTAGATTAAAGAGCCATTTATTTGGTTTTCTTTTTAGCTCTCTCTCAAAATAATAAGCTTGAATAGCGCCTTCAGTTGCTCTTTCTACAAAGATAGGAGATTGATTCAAGCTTTGACTTTTTTCCCAAACTAATTGTTCTGCGCGTAATGTAATCCACAATCCTAGAGCAGCTAATGTGTACTTTACGTAATAATTGATTTGAAATCTATCATTCCATCTATGGCCGGGACTATAAATAAAACCAATTAAAGTATCTATGGGTCCTACTGTGATATGATAATTGGCAACTTGTCCTTTATCGCTGGAAGGAGTTGAGTTATAGCTTGTACCAGTTCCGGGATATTTAATAAAATTATATGACCCGGTCATTTGGAAATCCATATTTAAAGGTTTGATCTTAGCAGTCTTTAAGGAAAATTCAATTCCTTTTGTTTCGGTCTTTCCCATGTTGAAAGGAAGAGAATAGTAGTCTACATAGTATACTTTGGAAGAGTTATCTAACATTGAAGCGACGAATACTGGAATACTCTGACTTCTAGGTTCATTTTTCCTTATCTTGTAGTATGCAGAAGCTGAAACACCAAATAAATTCATAAACTTATGATCATATGCCATCTCAAACATTGTTTCTTTATAGCCCTTAAGTTCAGGGACTCTTCTATCATATCGTAAAAATAATTTTGAACCGTCATCAGGATTACGCCAAAGGAAAACATCTTCGGGCGGATAGACTGTACTCATTGGAGGCGATTTAGACGATGTGCCTGCACTAAATCTAAATTGATTTACGTCCGAAAGATAAACCATCAGATTAATTCTCGGATTGAAGAAAGTTCCTTGATGAGATTCCACCAAATCTCCATCTCCCCACAATCCCGATAAATTAAATTTATAGGGGCGATACATCTCGTATCGAAATCCGAACATCAAATTAAAATCGAATAGTGCATGCCATGTTAGTTTATCTTCAAAATAAAAACTAGTTATCAACTGCCCCGGAATATCATCAAATGAGTAAGGCCGCCTCCCCGATTCAACACCGTAATAATTAAGCACCGTATCGAATACTACACCTTGGCCTGTATTTGCATTGTATTGCGGATCAATTCCAAAAAGTATTTTGTGAATAACTTCGCCGGTGTAAAATATCCTGTTCCATTCCAATCTTCCGCCGAGAGTCCATTCAATTCCTTTTGTTTCAACTTTACCTATGTAGCTTGCAATTGTATCTCCAGAGGGGAGAACAACGTATTCCGTCTTCAATCTGGATTTCATCGTATTCTCACGCCGCATATTTACAAACAAATTATAATCAATGGCAGACACTTCATCTTCCGGCTTGTATTTTCCCCACGTTGAGAGGGTGACCGTATATCCACGATTATAATTTTTTACTTGTTGAAGATCGCCTTTTGGTTCTTCTTCATCAAGAATACGCTGAAATAATATTTTCGTGTTGCTGCTTAACCGATTATCAAAATAGTTAGCTGAATATACAAGCTGACCGGTAAGGCGTAAATACTCGTCGCCCGTAACACGAATATCTCTTTCACTTTGAGCAGCGTTGAAATTATAACTTAACGATCCATCACCCAGAACGATACCTCCGCCAAAATTACCTTCTCTTGTATCAGGATTATTTTTTAATTTCAGTCTATTTGGAGTTGGACCAATCTTTGACTGCACATTAATAACTCCCGAAGTCACATCACCATATCTAACTGATGGAAGTCCCGTTATGACTTCAAGATTTTCAATATTATCAGCAGGAATAGTTCTCAAATCGATTCCCCTACCCATGCTTGAAGATCCGAATTTCGATCCAGTTAAGCTTTCGAACTGTAGATTTGCGTTATTTGAGACGGGAGTTCCATCAATTATTATTAACGTTCCAAAGGCGCTTAATTGATCGGATTCATCACCTCTAACTGCAATTTGACTGGTTTTTCCTAAACCCGGATTATCCGATTTTTGAACACCGGGAACAAGATCGAGAACATCTTTTATACTTGATGCTTGAAAATGTTCAATCTCACCGCTGGTAATTGTTGTTTTTGTTGTTACATCACTCGGCAGCAAATCTGATGTTCCAATAACCTCAATTCCTCCTATTTGAAAAGCACTGGTTTTCAGGTTCACATTTATTTCTATTACTTGTCCTTCCCTGACCCTTATTTTTTGTGAATACTTTTCAAAACCAACACATGAAATTTCAAGAGTGTATTCTCCGGGACGAATATTTCTGATCGAATAATTTCCCTTAAGATCTGATGCACATCCAATTCTTAGCTCTTTAATCATAACATTAACACCAATAACCGGATCACCTGCTTCATCCTTAATTATGCCTTTTACTCCGCCAGTCTTCTCATCAATTCTTGTGGATTTTGCAAGAGCGATCTTACAGTTTTCATATTCATAGTAGCTGATATTATGAGGAGATAGTAATTTATCCAGCACAATATAAAGAGGTTCGTTTTCAACATTTAAAGAGATTCCTTTTATTTCTAAAAGTTTGCTGTCATACGTAAAGGCAACTTTGATGGAATTGGTTATTTGTGTTAATGCATCTTCCAAAGATTGATTTTTAAGTAAGCATGAAACTCTATTGGAAAGACACGATTGAAAGCTTTTAATTTCTTCGAGTGAATATCCCAAGTCATTTGATTCTAATAATTCTTCCTCTGTAGGACTGCCAGAGTTTTGATCAAAATTAATCTGCTCCTCTTGAGAAAAAACATTGAAATTGGAGAGGAATAATATCGAAATCAAAAAATATTTAATCGATAGTTGTTTCATTTAAAACCTTAACAAGTATTTTATCAAAGGGGATCATTTGATGCTAACCCTGTTTCCTTTATAATCGATTTGAATGTCTAGCGTTAAGCTGATTACAGAAAGAACTTGCTCTAAAGAATCGTTATCAAAAACACCTGTTAGTAATTTGTCCATTGCAGTTTCATTTGAATAAACAATTTCCAGGTTGTAATATCGTTCAATCTCAGCCATGACTTCCTTTAGCGAAGTATGTTCGAAGGAGAATTTATTATCCCTCCAAGCTAAATAGTTTTTCAGATTAACTCTTTTGGGTGAACTGAAACCACGGCGTTCAGAATATGAGATCATTTGTCCCTTTATTAAATCAATACTATGGTCTGAATCATCAAGGAAGGTTTTTACAGATCCTTTCGAAACAACAACATTAACCTTGTTATCTCTGTGCCGTACATTAAACTCCGTACCGGTAACTTCAGTAATCATTTTACCTGATCTAACTAAAAAAGGTTTTTCTTTATCGGGCTTAACAGAAAAATATGCTTCACCCTCAATTTCAACTTCACGTGTAGATTCTGCAAATATTTTTGGATATGTCAATTTGCTTCCCGAATTGAGGTAAACGATAGTGCCATCTGCAAGAGGAAATGTTTTTCTCTCCCCTTTTTGTGTCACAAGCTCGTACAAAGTTGGATTCGTTTGCTCTGCAAAGGTCATAATCTGCGGTTGTTTATAATTATTGCCTAATTCAACAAAATAAAACAATCCTAGTGAGATAATTATAACTGCAGCTGCCCTAAACAACCAAGCATAATCCCTTTTATGTAATTGATGGGCTTCACTTCGAATAAATTTATTAGACTGATCAATTTGAATAGACTGTGATGGTATAACTTCTTGGGGAGAATTCGCTTCCACAATCTGCTTTTGAATCTCATTCCATTGCTGCACAACATCAGGAGGCGAAACTATTTGGGATTGATCAGCTAAATCCCAAACCAGAACAAAATTCCCAAATTCTTCTTTGTTCTGTTCAGATTCAGAAAGCCACGACAAGAAGTATTCGTTTTCTTCAGGGCTAACTTCCTTTCTGATTACTCGAATGAGAAATTGAGAATCTATAGATTTTGGTTGTTTTTTCAGCATAGCATAAGAAGATCTATACTAATTAATACACACCAAACGAAATAAAGTACTATCCTTATTAAATAAATATTATAAGGATGAATGATTTAAATTAAATCAGATATAATAAGATGAGTAAAAGAAAGAATTGTTTAATCCAGATGGGATGATAAGAGTTTTTTCAATATCGATATTGATTTATTCATTTGATTCTTTACTGTTTGCAGTGAGACATCTAAAATTTCTGCGATTTCTGAATAATGAAATCCTTCGTACTTGCATAGGATAAATGTTGCCCTACACCTTTCCGGCAATGAATTAACTGCACTCTGAAAGTCGTCCATCAAGAATTGTTTGTCATATTCTTCTTCTGGATTAACTAGGGAGAAGAGAAACTCATTTTTATCAAGAGATACCTTTGAATCTGAATGATTTCTAGTCAAATGATTACATGCCAAATTACGAGCGATTTTATAAAGGTAGGCTTTTGGAGATTGTAAATAATCTAGTTGAGAACGATGCGTCCAAAAATTAATGAAAGTATCCTGGGTCAAGTCCTTAGCAGCATCCGGATCTAAAAGGTATCGATATAAAAACTTATAAATGCATGGCTGCATCAAAATGAAGAATTCCTTGAAAGCCAAAATGTCGCCTTCAATTACTCTTCTTATATTTTGAGAACATTCTTCCAGATTTATGCTGGAGGAATTCAAAGAATCATGGGCATTCATTTAAAAGCCATTACGAATCTTGTGAAAATATTGAGGTACAATAGTTATTTGTTCTTTACG
Organism: Ignavibacteriaceae bacterium; assembly: GCA_041739035.1. GTDB lineage: Bacteria > Bacteroidota > Ignavibacteria > Ignavibacteriales > Ignavibacteriaceae > XYD12-FULL-36-8. The sequence continues at coordinate 16,111 of JBGSOQ010000266.1, forward strand.
CTCACATAATGAGGCGATTTTTCTTAATAGTAAACTATAATTAAAACATATTAGAATCAATTAAAACTTTGAGCTGCCCTAAAAAAAGATTCTAATAAAATCTAATTATTGTTGATCAAATTTCTAGTTAGTAAATTTCTTTGTTATTTTACAATTGATTGGCAATAGGACGCTTTTAGGACATCGACTTAAAAAAGAGGGGTACTTTTAGGAAACCATCAACCAAAAAGGTTCGCGTTTAATTAAAATCTTTTTGAAAAATATGAGAACTGATTGTAGCGTGTAACTAATTAAAAAAGCCTGAATACTTCTCATATTCAGGCTTTCCTTGTAGCGGGGGCAGGACTTGAACCTACAACCTTCGGGTTATGAGCTAAAAGTATCCTCATATAACTTAACCACTTACCCTTATCTGATTACTCTTCTGATTACCAATAAGTAATAAAAGAGCTTAGAAAGGACAAAATTTATGTTTCTCTCTAAGCGTTCAAATGGTATCTGGTATATATTCTATACCCAAGATAATGGTAAGAGAACTTGTGTATCAACTAAAATGAGATACAAACAAGAAGCTCTAAAATTCCTATCCGATTTTTCTAACAATCTAAAAATAGAAAGAGACAAGGAATTCATTTCGCTATCACTAAAGGAATTTACATTTGAGTATCTGAAATATTCAGAAAGTTACCATACATGGAAAACCACATCAACTTATAAAACAACATTTAATTCTTTGTTAGATTACTTTGGGAACATCCCTTTGATAGAATTAACAAAGAAAAAGATTGATGATTATATACAGTCTAAGATTAGAAATGTTTCGATTTATTCAGCACGGAAAGACCTTATAAATATTAAAGCTTCTTTGAATTGGGCAGTTAATAATAATTACTTGATAGAAAATCCAAGTGAAAATATTAAAAGAATAAAAACACCAGAAAGATTACCGCTATACTTTTCTAAAAGTGATTTTGAAAAGTTGGTTAAAAGTATTGATAACCAGGACATCATAGATTTAATAACCTTTGCTGTGAATACTGGATTAAGACAAGGTGAACTAATCAACCTTAGATTTAATCAGTTTGATTTTAAGAATAGGTTGTTGATATTAGATAATAGAACACACTTAACGAAAAGCAAAAAAGTAAGAAAGATTCCCTTAAATAATGTTGCTCTAAACATTATTGAAAATCGTGTCAATCATAATCTTAATGATGTAATCTTTAGTATAAACGGTAATGAAATTAAGCAGGATTACATAGTTCATAAATTTAAAGACTATGTTATAAAAGCAAAAGTAAATCCCAAATTACACTTCCATTCACTAAGACATACTTTTGCAAGCTGGTTAATACATAGTGGAGCTTCAATCTATCATGTTTCAAGATTATTAGGACACGCTGATATTAAAACAACGGAAATCTATTCACATCTTAGGAATGATGACCTTCAAAACACGATTGATTTATTGAATTAGTCACTAATCTGTTTAGTTATCTTAAAGGTAGTTGTTTAAGGTTCAAAATTCTTCCAAGTATTTGAAAAAAATAGTGGTAAAAAAACGAGTATGGGGGGAAGACTTTTGCAAATTTCAAACTCACGCTAAATGTCTGTTCAATTCTGTATATGCAAAATTACTATTGAAGATATTATTTAGTCTTTGAAAATTTCTTATTCACTTTGAAGTCCTTGAAATAAAAACTTAAGTGTAATACTTAAGACGTTGAATATATATTGATTATCTAATACAAGACTTAGTAAAAGGGGAACACGTATCTAAATCCGTTTGATATTTTCCATGCACCGAAAACACCCGAACAATTCAATTTGTTGATTATATATGCCCTAATTCATTATTAAATCGTTTATACGGCATTTCTAAGGATAAAATATGATGTGGTAGTATGATTGGATAGGTTTTAATATAAAAATGGATGTACGATTTTGTAAATGATTGTTTTTAAATGATTTACAAAAAATGTTTTTTTATCGAACTTTAAAACCCGCTCTTTAAAGCTAAATTTTTAAAGAGGACAAAAAAATCTTGACAACCCCTCAATCAATGTATTATATTTAAATTTTTATAGAGGAGGTCTCCATGAAAGATGCAACAATAAGTGAATTAAAAGTTGTGATTGATTTACTGAAAGAGAAAAAATCAAAGTTTCAATTTAAAGTTAATTCAATTAGTACGGAATTTGATAAGCACTTAAGCTTTATTCAAAATATTAGAGAACAAGAAAACAAACTTATTCACTATAAATCAAGGAGTGAATTAGGGATAGAACTTTACAGTTTAGAGGATAACTTCCAAACAAAAACAATTTATATAATTAAGAATGCTAAGGACAAAAAAAATGTTAAAAAGATAATTAATAAAAGTCTGGAAGTTTTAGATGAGAAAAGAAAATTGAATGAAATAGACTTAGAGGAGTCTAATAAAGAAATCCAATCAATTGATAAGAAAATTGAACAACTTGAAAAAAATATCTCTGAATTCGTAACTGGAACAACTGGAGATAAACAAACTGATACTACACAGAATTTAGACTTAAGTTCAATTAATCCAGAGTTCCAAGAAGATGTTAAAAAGTTTAATGCTAAAATTTCTTATTATGAAAATGTGAAAGTAAAAAACATTAAGAGTCTAATTTGTGAATCAATAAGCAAAACATATGATGAAAAGTATAAGGATAGAAGAAATAAATATGGGAAACGTGTAATAAAACTCTCCCAATATGCTTCATTTATATATCCACAACTGATTCACCATCAAGATTGGAATCCCGAAGATTTTACCGATTATCTTTATCAAAAATAATCTTATAAAAATCTTATAGTCTTCTTATAAATTCCTGAGAGTGATTTCCTTACTATTTCGTCTTTTTGCATAAACAACATATGCAAGTATTGAAAGGAAATTACCATGATAATCAATCGCAAAACAGTTATAAAATTTGGGGACTCTACATTCACTTTTAGAGAAACACTCTTCCCCACAACATTAAAGGTCTTTCACAATGGAACAATCATTGGACTTTTAAATTTACCCACTGATACTTTTATAATCATAAGCAAAGATATTTTTTATCTGTATGATGGTTTTGGAGTTCCCTCTGACTTATTACTTTGTCAGGAAATTCCATTTACTTTTGTTAAAACTGACTATGAAGATGTAACCTATAAAACCACAAGGAATAAATTTGTAAAGTCGAATAAGAAAAAATGTTTTGGGTTTGGTGAAAAAAAGTTTCTATCACGAAAAGAATTCAATTTAGATGAGGATTCTCATCAATTGAAGTTAAACTTTTAGAAAGAGATTAATATGAGTGAGCAAAAGATTACGTTTGAAGATATTTTGAATTCTGTTAAACAATATATGATTCTTGATAAAGACAATGAGTATGTAGTAGATATTTTATTAGCAACAGCTTTATCAATTGAGCTTCCCCAACCAATTTGGATAATGATAATTGCTCCCCCCAGTTCGGGAAAGACTGAGCTACTAAATATTCTATCTGGACTTGATAATTTCCATACATTATATACATTGACTCCCCGATTCTTATTTTCTGGTTATGCACCCGCTCAAGGTGGATATATGATTAGAGAAGTAAAAGATAAGGGTATCTTAGCTTTTCCAGATTTTACTACTGTATTAAAACTAAATTCAAAATCAAGGAATGAAATATTTAATCAACTAAGGGTAATTTTTGATGGTCGTGCTGGTTTAGGGACTGGTGTTGATTTAGGAGAAAGCAAATTTTGGGAGGGGAAGGTCGCTGTTATTTCTTTAGTTACTGAATCAATAGAAAAAATAAAAGAAACAACAACAGATTTAGGTGAAAGATTTTTATACTTTAGATTCATCCCAAAAGAAAAAGACATTTCTTCATTTCAGAATCTTGGAATTAATAATGACGTTAAATTGAAATTACCAGAAATTGTAAAAGATTATATCGATTCAAAAAAAGATATAGTAAGTCAAGTAATAATAAATGATGAAACCAATGAAAAGATTTTTTACTTATCAAAATTTATTTCTATCGGTAGAGCTACCGTTGAAAGAAATGGTTATAGGAGAGAAGTTGAATTGATTCATAAACCAGAAGAACCATTTAGAGTTATGAATTTGTTGTCAAGTGCTTATAAAACTTTGTTTATCATCAATAATGATAATAAAAGGACTCTTATCATTTTAAGGAATATAGCTGCTTCATCTATTCCTTATATAAGAATGCTAATATTAAGATGTATTTATAAATTGGGTAATCCACTCGTAACGATGGAAGAAATTCAGAATCAACTATCAAAATTATCCCAGACCAAAATTAGAAGAACGGTGGAGGACTTGGTAGCACAGGATATTTTAAAAGTTACTACACAAAAGAAAGAAAATAAACTTTATTATTCTATTACGGATAAGTTTAATAAATATTGGAGTGTTGTTATTGGTAAAGGATAACTTTTCCGATTTGGGGGTATAGTATATATTTATTTAATGGACATTACCCCTAATTCGGAAAAATGAATTATTATTTTGAAATAAACATTGTTACGAGGATTTGAAATTTTTCCATTAATCATTGTTAATAAACTTAGTCTTCACCTTTCGCTAAATTCATCAAAATAATTAGCGCTGTTAAGATCATTATTTATTAAAACACTCACATATTTTAATTCTAATGGTAATAGGTCAATGACTTCCAACTCTCCAGAAAATAATTTCAACTCCTTATAAAAAAGGTTTGAATAAACTGCGGTAATAAATTCTTCAAAAGGCAAGTAGCTTTTGGATAATAATTTTTCACCCAATACCTTTTTCTTTTGGTGAATATTCGAATAGAGTTTGGTTGCGATTGACTTTGAGTATCTTCTTATTGGATTTTCAATATCCTTAAGAATATTCTGAGCTCCTTCCCTTTCATC
>JBGSOQ010000296.1:0-2073 GCA_041739035.1 Ignavibacteriaceae bacterium
TTAAAACTAAGACAAAAATTGGAAAAAGATGCTAATCACCCCCAGATTATATTAACCGTGCACGGTATCGGTTATAAGCTTGTTGATTAACACATATTAATTGAAACTTCTTTTTTCTGGGCAAATTTTATCATTTGACAAGCTATTGTGACAATTCTTTACAATCCTTTACTCAAATATGACAATCTTTAGATATTCATATTTTAAATTTGAATCGAAGATTATGTTCTAAACAAGCTGGATCAAGAATAAACTGTGGTTAAGTATTAGAGGATAATTATATAATAGCATTTAAAAACTTTGCTAATTTGAATCTTTAGAGTCATGAAAAGATCAATCATTACCGCATTCCTATCATTTATTTTTATCATAACTAATGGATGCGATATTAATTTCCCAATATCTGAGGAATGGGATGAAGTTGTTAATTTAAGTGGCGACTGGAAGTTTTCAATTGGCGATGATTCTTTATGGCTAAGTCCAAAATATAATGATGAAACTTGGGATGAAATATCAGTTCCTTCTTCATGGGAAAATGAAGGATTTCATGGTTATAATGGTTATGCTTGGTACAGAAAGCACTTCAGTATTTCACAGAGATATAAAGACCATACAATTTACCTGCAACTCGGAAACATAGATGATGTTGATGAGGCTTATATTAATGGGAAACTCGTTGGATTATCAGGTTCTTTCCCTCCCAATTATGAAACTGCTTACAATGTTTTGCGAAATTACCCCATCCCAAGTTCATTTCTGAATTTTGGCGGTGATAATTTTATCGCAGTCAGAGTTTTTGATGCAGAACAAGAAGGAGGAATCATAAGGGGAGATGTCGGTCTATTTTCGCTACCATATTCTCTTCATAAGGAGATTAATTTGGAGGGTGAGTGGCGTTTTTCTGCAGGAGATGACTTAAGCTGGAAGGAAGATAAATTAAACGATAAAAACTGGTTAAGCATTATTGCTCCGGGTTATTGGGAATCACAAGGATTCAGAGGATACGACGGTTATGCCTGGTACAGGAAAAAAGTTTTTATATCATCAAAGCTAAATGATGAAAAATTAGTTTTAGTTTTAGGTAAGATTGATGACGTGGATGAAACCTTTTTGAATGGTGTACAAATAGGAAATACGGGAGATTTTAACTTATTACCCGAGAATTTTGATCAAAATGCTAAATACCGCGAAATGAGAGGATATTATATTCCTAAAAACCAAATTCGTTTTGATCAGGAAAATATTATTGCGATAAGAGTTTATGATGGTTTTAGAGATGGTGGCATTTACGAGGGGCCAATTGCTATAGTTACTCAAGATAATTATCGCAAATATTGGAAACGGCAAAAACAAGGTGAGAACATTTTTGAGAAATTATTTGGAGACTGACCGCGGACCCAACTAATTATTTTTATCCTCTTAAATAACCGCTCATCAACCAGCCTTTACAAACTGTGACATCTCTTTACTTGCAAGTGACACCAAAGACATTTTTACGCCGTAGATTTGAACCAGAAGCTTGAGAATACTCAGCTTAACTATAAACAAAAAATAATTGGAGGTTCAAATGTTACTAAAGTCTTTAAAATCAGTTGCGTTAATAACTATCGGTCTTATGCTTTTTGCAAGCAGTGCTTATTCTCAGAGTCTAAATAAGAAAGAAACTGTGAAGCACGTTTATGCTTCTAAATTCACCGATAGACAATTAACCGAACAGGAAGTTGGAAACTTGCTTACGGGGATACGATCTGATAATCTTGGATTAAGAAGAAGTGCAATATATCTATCTGGTCTTTATGGAGTAACTGAAACTGTTCCCGCATTGATTGAACAGCTGAAAAAAGAAGAAAATGCAGATGTGAAAGTTTTAACCGCTTTGGTTCTGTACAGATTAGAAGATCCAAAAGGAATTGAAGCAGTAGAAGAACTCTATAGGAAAGATGATAACATACGAGTAAAAAGAATGAGCAAAGCAATTCTAGATGAGTTCAAAAATTTGCTGGCAGTAACAGAATTATCTGAGAGATAGTATGATCATTGAAATTTGTATAATAAAACCGGAATTCGAAGTAC
>JBGSOQ010000303.1:0-4455 GCA_041739035.1 Ignavibacteriaceae bacterium
TGAAATATCTGGAAAAGTAACAAAAATTTTATTCGCAGAGGGTAAGCGAGTTAGGAAGGGTGAAGTACTAGTAAAAATTAATGATTCAGAACTTCAAGCTGCATTAAAGAAAAACAAATCTAGAGAATTGCTAGCACGTGATAGAGAATACCGATACAAGCAGTTAATTGAAAAAAACCTTACCAGCCAGCAAGAATACGATCTTCAACTAAGCGAATTAAATTCAGTGTTGGCTGATGTTGAACTTACTGAAGCACAAATTGCTAAAACAGAAATTATTGCACCGTTTGATGGAGTAGTTGGATTAAGATCTGTAAGCGTCGGAAGTTACATTTCTCCTCAAACAAAAATTGCAAGCTTACAGAGTATAAATCCAATGAAGGTTGATTTTTCAGTTCCTCAAAAATATTTCGGTTTAATCCAAGTAGGTAAGCAAATTCAAGTACGCCTCTCTAATTCTTCAAAAATTTATACTGGAAAGATTTATGCTGTTGAACCAAAAATTGATGAGAATACGAGAACTGTTCAAGTCCGTGCTCTTATCCCAAATGAAAAAGGTGAGTTAACACCCGGCGGCTATGTTGAAATTGATGTTGTTCTTGAAAATATTGACAAGGCGATTTTAATTCCCACTGAAACAATAGTACCTGACTATGAGGGTGAGAAAGTATTTATTTATAAAAATGGACGAGCCGTTCCTCAGCTCGTAACTGCTGGTATTAGAACAGAGAAAGAAATTCAAATAACTTCCGGGTTGAATGTCGGAGATTCACTTATTGTATCCGGAATTATTCAACTTCGTCCGAATGGTCCGGTAAAAATCAATAAAATTATTAATTAGAAAATATATTTACATATCCTAATATGAGTCTATCATCTGTAAGCATCCGCAGACCCGTACTTGCAATCGTAATGTCAATCGTTATTGTGTTATTCGGAATGATTGGCTATACCTTTTTAGGTGTAAGAGAATACCCAAGTATTGACCCGCCAATTATAACAGTTTCAACTGACTATGTTGGGGCAAATGCAGATGTAATTGAATCTCAAGTAACCGAACCGTTAGAAGAACAAATCAATGGAATTGCTGGTATTCGCTCTTTAACTTCCGTAAGCAGGGATGGAAGAAGTTCAATTACTGCCGAGTTTGATGTTTCGATTGACCTTGAAGCGGCGGCTAATGATGTGCGGGATCGTGTCTCTATCGCCCAATCAAGATTGCCTCAAGATATTGATCCTCCCAGAGTTTCAAAAGCTGACGCTGATGCAATTCCAATTATTTTCCTCAATGTTAAAAGCGATAAAAGAGATTTACTTGCTCTCTCAGATATTGCTCAGAACATCTTTAAAGAAAGGTTACAGACTATACCTGGAGTGAGTCAGATAAACATTTGGGGAGAACGAAGATACTCTATGCGTTTATGGATGGATCCTGCAAAACTAGCTGCATATAATATCACTCCGCTTGATATTAGAAATGCGTTAAGCAAGGAAAACATTGAGTTACCTTCGGGAAGAATAGAGGGAAATAACACTGAATTGACTGTTCGAACGCTTGGCAGATTGGTGACCTTGGATGATTTCAAAAACCTGATAATAAAAGAATCACCTAGCGGTATAGTAAGATTTAAGGATTTAGGAACCGCAGAATTATATCCAGAGAACGATCGATCCATACTCCGGCGTGATGGGGTTCCAATGGTTGGTGTTGTAGCAGTTCCGCAGCCTGGCGCAAATTTTATCCAGATTGCAGATGAATTTTACAAACGTGTTGATCAGATAAAAAAAGATTTACCAGAAGATATTGAACTTGGAATCGGATTCGATGTTACAAAATATATCCGCAATTCGATCTCAGAGGTTAAGGAAACAATCCTTATAGCTTTTGCACTAGTAATATTGATAATCTTCGTTTTCTTCCGGGATTGGCGAACAACATTAATTCCAATTATCGCAATTCCAGTTTCATTGATAGGTACATTTTTCATAATGTACGTAGCAGGATTTTCTATAAATGTACTTACTCTTCTTGGTATTGTGCTCGCCATTGGTATTGTGGTTGATGATGCAATTGTCGTTTTAGAAAATATCTATCGTAAGATTGAAGATGGAATGAATCCTATTGAAGCGGGTACAAAAGGAACATCAGAAATTTTCTTTGCTATTATTTCAACTACAGTCACTCTCGCCGCCGTATTTCTGCCAATTATGTTTTTGCAAGGTATTACCGGAAGGTTATTCGTAGAATTTGGAGTTGTAATTGCAGGGTCAGTTATTATATCATCATTTGTAGCTCTGACACTAACACCAATGCTAAGTTCAAGATTGTTAAAAGCTAAAGGAAAACACAACTGGTTTTATAACAAGACAGAACCATTTTTTACCTGGATGGAAAATTCGTACAAGAATGCCCTAGATTCTTTTATGGAAAAACGATGGCTGGCACCGGTAATAATGATCGTTTCAATCATACTAATTTATTTAATCGGAACTTCGCTCCAATCTGAACTCTCACCAATTGAGGATCGCGGTGAATTGCGAATTCAATCCACAATGCCCGAAGGAACTTCTTTCGAAGCGATGGATAGATACATAACTGAATTGACAAAAGTCATTCAAGAATCTGTAAAAGAAGCTGATGCACTTATTTCTGTCACAGCAGGCGGCGGTGGTTCGAATGCTGCAAACAGCGGTTTTGTCAGATTGATTTTAAATGATGCAAAAGATAGAGAACGAACCCAACAAGATATTGCTGAACAGCTTACCGTACTGACCAGAAATTTCAATGATGCTCGCTCATTTGTTGTACAAAGCCAATCAATTTCTACAAGGCGCGGTGGATTGCCAGTTCAATATGTAATTCAAGCTCCAAATTTTGAGAAGCTAAGAGATATTGTCCCGAAGTTTTTAGAAATTGCTCAAGAAGATCCAACTTTTGCTAATGTTGATGTTAATCTTAAGTTTAATAAACCGGAAATCGCTGTAGAAATAAATAGAACCAAAGCACGCGAGCTTGGTATTTCTGCATCGGATATTGCACAAACTCTTCAGTTAGCCTACAGCGGACAACGCTTTGGATATTATATAATGAATGGAAAACAATATCAGGTGATTGGTCAAGTTTTTAAAGAAAATCGGAATAAACCGGTTGACCTAACTTCTATTTATGTGAGAAATAAATACGACCAATTAATTCAACTTGATAATTTAGTAACTCTGCAAGAAAGAAGCAGTCCCCCGCAACTTTATAGATACAATAGATATGTCAGTGCCACATTTTCAGCTAGTCTAGTTCCCGGAAAAACTATTGGTGATGGTATTGATGTTATGGATAAAATTGCAAAAAAAGTTTTGGATGAAAGTTTTTCAACATCACTGGAAGGGGCTTCAAAGGATTTTGTGGAAAGCTCGTCGAGTCTTCTCTTTACATTTATCTTAGCGTTGATCTTAATTTATTTAACTCTCGCCGCCCAATTTGAAAGCTTTCGTGATCCGCTGATCATAATGTTTACAGTTCCATTAGCTATTGCAGGGGCTTTGTTATCTCTTTGGTACTTCAATCAGACGCTAAATATCTTCAGTCAAATTGGACAGATAATGTTGATAGGCCTTGTAACTAAGAATGGGATTTTAATCGTTGAGTTTGCAAATCAAAAGAAAGCTCAAGGATTGACAGTTATTGAGGCAGTTAAAGAAGCTGCAAGATTACGGTTGCGCCCAATTCTTATGACCAGCTTATCAACAATACTTGGAACACTTCCTATTGCATTAGCACTTGGAGCGGGCTCCGAAAGCAGATCTTCCATGGGAATTGCTGTAATCGGCGGATTAATATTCTCAACAATTTTAACTCTCTTTGTTATTCCGGTGATTTATACATATTTCTCGGAAAGAACCAAGTCAGTCAGTAATGTTACCATTGATACTGAATCTGAAATTTTAGTTAACTAAAATTAATCCCTTAGCCACTTATTTAAGATTTTATTTGGGTAAATCGTCACTCAATTTTTTCATTGTATCGCGCAGAACTCCTAATGATCGCTGACTTAACAAATCGATTTTCACTAATCCTAGATCTTCAATTCCGTGCATATCAGGCTGTGTAATAATTAATCCTAAACCTTTATTTTTAGCATATTCAAGAGCCGTATAGTTTGTGATTGGTTTTGGTGCAATTACAATTCCACCAGAATGAATACTAAGATGCCTGGGAAAATTAGCTATCTTGACAGCGATTTCTATAATGGTTTTCCATGGCTCAATATTTAAATTGAGATTTTTAGCTTCAGGAAATATTTGTGAAATGTTTGACAAATTCTCAGCATTTGTCCATGGTATGAATTTACTGTACTTAGTAATCTCTTCATTCGATATACCAAAAGCTTTTGCAACTTCGCGAAATGCTGAGCGCGCTCTAAAAGTAACATGAGTTGAAATCATTGCAACATTTTCATA
>JBGSOQ010000333.1:0-15463 GCA_041739035.1 Ignavibacteriaceae bacterium
TTACGTCCCGAGAGTAAATAATCTTCAGCTTCGTTCTTGGATTTTCTGCCAGCAATAAACCCAATCGAAAGAACTGTTATGAAAAAAAGAACAATAATTAATAAGTCAACTGTACTAAATGAAACCATGTTTTCTCATAACTTGAAAATCCCGAATCACAAAAATAACACCGCTAGTCACTTTCAATTCAATATGGTCATTCACCGCGATGTTACTAGTGCTTTCTCTTTTGCCGAATGGTAATAGTAAGTTTTTAAGCGGATATTTCAATCCTCTTGAGGTAATTTTAGTTCGATCATCAATTCCATAAATTGAGATGGTTTCTTCTGGAATTGTTTTCAGTTTGTGACTACCTTTTAGAACTGTAAGGATTGAATTCTCAGCAATAATTTTGATGTTTATCTTTCCAAAAAACTTGATGGCAATTCCTAAATTGCAAAAAGTGTGATCTAATCTATCACCCGAAACTCCTACTAGAAAAGCTTCATCGAATTTGAGTTTGATTGCTTCCTTCAAGCATTTTTCCACATCGGTATCATTCTGACCACTAAGTCTGATTATCCTGGATTTTCCTTGATAATAACTTATAGTTTCATTATAAATCGAATCTAAATCTCCAATGATGTACAGTGGCAGCAGTCCTAATTTTAATGCTGTATTTGCACCGCCGTCTGCACAGAATAAAGTTGCATGCTTCTTGTCCATTAGATATGAAATGACACTTTTTGAAGGCGCTTTTCCGTTGGCGAGTATAATGCAGCTATTCAAATTATTTTTTCCCTATTTTATTTTATAAACCGATTTGAATACCAATCAAATAATTCCTTTCGGCTGCTGGGAAGAATTCTCTCCCTATTGCAAAAGCTGAGTATAATCTGTCAAAAACATTATTAACCTGTAGAAAAATTTTTGAAGGAGCAAGTGATTCTATGAAGCTAAATTCATAACTGCAAAAGAAATCTGTCGTAAAATAAGCATCGTTCACATTATCTAAATATTCAAGAAAACCGGGGCTCTTATTCAAATATTCACTTAACCTGTTATCAAAATTATCAGAATAGAACTTGCCGACATATTTTCCACTTAATTTAACGTAGAAATTTGAATGGTTATAATACAGAATAAGATTCGCTAGAAAATTTGGAAAACCGTTGATTCTATTTTCTTCGAGATTGAAAGAAGTCTGATCATCAATAAAATACTTACCTTGTTTGATAATGTTTTTACTTAGTGTCGCATTTCCATAGATTTCAAATCCATCAAATGGATTGAACATTGAACTCAACTCAATTCCCTGATGGACTGTACTTTCCATATTTCCCGTTATTGGCTGACCAAAACGATCAAGCTTTCCGTTCTTAACGATTTCATTTTTGAATAACATATAAAAAGTATTTATTGAAAAATAGAAATTTTCATCGTGTACATAAAATCCAAATTCAAAATCATTCATCATTTCTGGTTTCACGTAAGGCTTTGTAAAATCATAACTCCCGTCAACTCGTCTCTCAAATTGCGGAAGCTCCCCGCCGCTTGATTCAGCGGCATCATAATAATTTTCCAACCTGGGTTCTCGCGAAACTCGAGCATATGAAAAATGTAATATATATTTTGAACTTATTTCATAATTCACTCCAACTCTCGAGTTCAGGAAGAGGTTTTTAATTTTAAAATCAGTTTTTAGATACTTCTCGTTGAATAAATTGGATTGATTATAAGACAATTGTAATTCACCCAGCAAAGATAAATTTTTATCTATTTGATAATTCTCGTTAATAAAAGCATTCAGGATATCTTTGCTTCCATTGTAATAATAGTAACGATAATCTTTAGTAATTCCGCTTGGGAGATTTTCACCATAATTTATACTTCCCCAGTGAGTTGACTTATGCTTTCTGAATTCTGCACCAATAATCAAATTGCCATTTTCATGATTCAGATTCAATCTTGGAATCCAGCCAAATTGTTCATTCTCAACTTGAGCTCGAATTAAAACATTTCCTGGATTGGCTTGAGGGGAAAATCCATTTGCAGTTGTCAATCTAAAGTAATTTGTATCTGCCCAAGAACCATCATAATCAAAAAACCCTTCACCCAAAATCAAAAATAAGGCTGAATTAAAACTGAGGTTATCATTGATTTTATAATCATTCAACAACTCAAAATGAGGCTGAGAAAAGTTTTCAATTTCAACTGATTTTCTTTCAGTTTGGTAAGTTATTTTTTTATTGTTTTCATCGGCTTCCCAATAGGAGAAATTTTTTCGTCTAAGATTTTTATCTTTAACAGCAAACTTTGGTAACCCAGTATAAGCTAATCCATCTGATATTGGTCCGCCATATAAATTAATTTGCGTTGTTAATTTATCATCATATCGAACAGCCGATAAATGATAAGAATTAAATTTAACCCAGGATTTATCTCTATAACCGCTGCTTAAAGTCTGCGATAATCTTGCATAAAATGAATACTTCTCATCAACAAGTCCGCTGGAGAATGCTAAACTGTATTTTCGTGTATTATAACTTCCAACAGATGCTTGGAAGTCTAATTTAGATTCATTTGCAAAAGCGGAAGTGATAATATTTACTGCTCCACCGATTGCCGGATAACCAATCATCCCGGAACTTGAACCCCTCTGAACTTGAATAAGATCTGCACTTGCAATAAGATCGGGGAAATCCAGCCAGTAAACGTTATGATCCTCTGGATCGTTTTGTGGGATGCCATTAATTGATACTGATATTCGCCGCTGATCAAATCCGCGTATGCTTAAATAGTTATATCCAATGCCATTTCCAGATTCACTGTAAAAAGTAGTTGAAGGTAACGAACTTAAAAACTCAGGAATATCTTGAAGTGTATATTTATCTTTTATTTCAGCACCATCAATAATAGAATAATTTATTGGAGTGATATCATTTTTTTGTCTGAAAGCTTCAATTAGAATTGATTGTGAAGAAATGATTGAAGCAATTAGTTTTATTATGCTAACATCGGGTGGTTTTAAGAAACTTGATGCGTCTCGAGAAACTTTTTCATAACCCAAATAGCTTATTTCGATTATATCATTTGGATTAATATCTCCGAAAAGAATAAATAAACCTTCTGAATCAGTAATTGCTCCAATGGATTTATTATTCTTCAAAATAATATTAGCATTTTCAAGCGGAAAGCCCGATTTCGAATCGATTACTTTACCTTTGATAATAAGAGTTTGAGTAAAAGAGGCTGCGTAACCCAGCAATAAGAGAATAACTAATATTTTCATTTTATACCCTCAAAATAAAAAAGCCGTTGTGGAAACGGCTTCAAATATTAATTATTCATAGCTCCGTTTCCCTACGCTGGTATTAACCAGATCAGGTTTAAGGGTTTTTTCTCAGCTGTCTAATGTTGCGACAACACCCCTAACGGCAAAATAAATTTTTAAGAACTGATTATTTAGTTAAAGTTAAATCGGATTTCCTGATTATTCAAGTCTTATTTTCTGACCAACAAGGATTTTGTTGTCCGAAATTCTATTAATTGATTTAAGTTTATTTACAGATAAATTATAATTTGTAGCTATTGAAAATAAAGTTTCACCTCGACGCACAGTGTGAACTTTTGCGTTTTGCTTGCTTACATTTCTACTTGTTTTAGTCTGTAAATCATTAACACTATAGTCACTGTAAATCTTGAGTTTTTGTCCAACCATAATCTTTTCATTCTTTATGTCATTCCATTTGATAATACTCGCAGAAGGTACTCTGTAAAGTCCAGCTATTTTTCCGACTGTATCCCCACTTTTTACTTTGTAATAATTTACAGTAGCCGGAGTTTTGGCTGCGATATCACCTAAAGATGATGAATTATCGGTTGAATATATTTTTAAAGTTTTGCCGGCCAACAAATTATTTGATGTTAGTCTATTCCAATTTCTTATTTGTGTTGGGGTGACACCGAATTTTTCAGCAATTTCACTGATTGTATCACCATTTCTAATTTTATATCTGAATAAGGAGGATTTTTTTTGTGTTTTTGAATTATCTGTTGACGCATAATAATCGGATTTCCTTTCAGTGAAAATTTTTAATCGACTGCCATATAGAATTTTAGTACTTTTTAAATTGTTCCAATCTTTAATATCCGAAATTGAAACTCCATATCTTACGGCAATTGAATTAAGGTTTTCACCTCTCTTAATGCGATGGTAAACCCATGCATTGGATGTCTTTTTCGAAAAGGTATTTTTTATTATTGTTTTCTCAACAGGTGTTTGGTTGTCAAGACTTGCATAAAACTCATACTTTTCTTCAGGAACATACATCTTAAGTGTTTGTCCAACTGAAATGGTTGTAGTGTAGGGAATGTCATTCCAATTTCTGATATCTGTTACTCTGCTGTTAAATAATTCCGCAATTCCAATCAAACTATCATTTTTCTTAACTCTGTATGTCACCGCAACTTTTCCGGCAGGGGCTATTGGAACTGTAAGCGACTTTGTGTCGCCTTCAATATCATTGGCCTCTTCTTCACCTGAAGCTGCATCACCGTTTTCAGATACATCTAAGCTATTTTGATTATCATTAAGTGATAGATAGGGAGAAACATATTCCCCGCTCTCATTTAGATTGTCATCTGCCGCTTCAGTATTCGAATTATATGCGATATCGTTCATTGAAAGGTTAGTAACAGGGATTTTAAGCCTAACTCCACGGGAAAGTTTTGTTCTTGTAGAAATATTATTTGCATCGGCTAGGTCGTTCTTAGAGACCCCATAACGTGATGCTATCCTTGATAGAGTTTCACCTTTTTTAACTGTATGAACTAAATAATTTCTTTTAGCCGATTCAGGAACATTTTTTATATTCTCCGCAAAAGTAGAATAATTGTTTTTAGGAATTTTAAGCGGATATCCACCTTGATAATTAATTGGCGTCGAAAACTGGGTTAGCTCTGGATTCATGTCCTGCAGAGTTTCAACAGAAATTCTTGAGCATTGGGCTAAATAATTTAAATCGATTGCCCCATCAACATTGTAAATCTCATAATCATAGGGTTTTTGATACTCAACCACCGAAATACCATACTTTTCAGGATTCATTGCAATTAAGCAAACTGCAATGTATTGAGGTACATAATTTCTGGTTTCTTTGGGAATGTAATTCATAATATCCCAGAAGTTAGTATTCCCGGATCTTCGTATTGCTCTGGTAATTCTACCTTCACCGGCATTATATGAAGCTAAAGCTAAATACCAATCACCAAGATTTGTATATAAATCTCTTAAATGTTTTGCGGCAGCCCTTGTTGATTTAACCGGGTCTCGTCTTTCATCAAAATAAAAATCGGATTCTAATCCGTACATCCGGCCAGTAGATTTAATAAACTGCCATAAACCAACAGCGCTTGCCCATGATCTTGCCGTTGGATTTAAACCGCTTTCGATCATACTAAGATAAACTAATTGCTGAGGAAGCTTTTCCTCTGCAAATATTTTTGTCATCATAGGAAAATACTTACCCGATCTGGAAAGCCAGGTGGTGATATGCTTGCTTCCTCTGCCCGAATAATATTCAATCCACTGTTCAACTATAGGATTAATCTCTAAAGGGATATCTGCTGGAATAACTATAGGAGCGTGATTTCTGTTTTCCGTCCAGTTTGTTTGAATTTCAGGAAGTGTTTTACCCAGCCATTCCTCAAGTGCTGAAAATGAAACATCATCTGGTAAATCGGTTAAACCATCAACGTATTTTCTGTAATCATCAATTATTGATTTTTCAAGTTCAACATAAGCTTCGTTTTCGTCAATTCCTGGATAATAGCTGAGATTATTAATGATTCTTAATGCCGATTCAAAGCTGGCAACCGCTTCTTGAGGATTATTTTGACTTTGGAAGGAAATGGCAGTTACATAGAATTCTCTGGCTTGTTCTAACATTTCAGATACAATTCCACCTTGCTGTATGCTCCTTTGAGAGTCATCGGTATTTTCATACCTTGTTATTTCTTTGTTCGCCCCGCAAGAAGCAATCATGAGGGAAAGCAAAGAAATAACAATGAATTTTAGTACAGTCTCCTTCATTACACCACCAATGTTATTTTGAATGAAAATATAAGGTATATTATTAGCATTTTCAAGTAAATAGTTAAACAAAATTTCTATTTGTATCTAAAACAATAAGTTATGATTTATATAATTTCCATCAAGAAATCAAAGTGGAATATTGCCGTGCTTCTTTTTGGGATTATTATCTACTTTGGTCTTCAATAAACTAAATGCATTAATTAACTTCAATTTAGTTTCTCTCGGCAAAATCACATCATCAATGTATCCTCTTTCGGCAGCCGAATATGGATTTGCAAATTTTTCAATGTATGCGGTCAGCTTATTAGATAATTCCTCTTCGGGTTTTTCTGCTTTTGAAATTTCTTTCTTGAAAATAATCTCGACGGCTCCTTTTGGTCCCATGACCGCAATCTCTGCAGAAGGCCACGCAAAATTAAAATCACCTCGAATGTGCTTCGAATTCATCACATCATAAGCACCTCCGTAAGCCTTTCGAGTTATTACAGTAACTTTAGGAACTGTGGCTTCACAAAATGCATAAAGCAATTTAGAACCATGCCGGATAATCCCATTCCATTCTTGTTCAGTTCCGGGAAGGAAACCTGGAACGTCAACTAAGACTAGCAATGGTATATTGAACGCGTCACAAAATCTCACAAATCTTGCGCCTTTAACAGAGGCATTGATGTCCAACACGCCAGCTAAGACTTGAGGTTGATTGGCTACAATTCCAACGGACATTCCGCCAACTCTCCCGAATCCCACGATAATATTTTCGGCATACTCGCTATGCACTTCCATGAAATCTTCATCATCAATTAAAAGGTTTATAATTTCCTTCATATTGTAAGGTTTGTTAGGATTATCCGGAACTATATTGTCCAATCTTTCATCCGGCTTAACTGAAGAGTAATCAAATTCCTTTTCAACAGATCTATCAAGGTAGTTTAAGGGAAGGTAGCTGACTAATCGTCGAACATTATTTAAAGTTTCAATTTCATTATCATAAATAAAATGAGCTACACCACTTTTGCTGGCATGGGTCTCTGCGCCCCCCAAATCTTCAAAAGAAACATCCTCATGCGTAACAGTCTTAACAACATTTGGACCCGTAACAAACATATAGCTCGAATTTCTAACCATAAAAATAAAATCAGTTATCGCTGGGGAATAAACTGCTCCGCCTGCGCACGGACCCATGACTACAGAAATTTGCGGGATAACTCCCGAAGCTAAGGTGTTTAGCAAAAAGATATCAGCATATCCACCCAGACTAACTACTCCTTCTTGTATTCTGGCTCCGCCCGAATCGTTTAATCCGATCACAGGAATACCTGTTTTCATTGCCATGTTCATAATTTTAACAATTTTTTCCGCATGAGTTTCCGATAGTGAACCACCGAATACTGTAAAATCCTGACTATAAATAGCTACAGACCGACTATCAATTCTAGCGAAACCCGTTACAACACCATCGCCTAAATAGTGTTCTTTTTCGAGACCAAAATCCTTTGAGCGGTGTTTAACGAGCATATCAATTTCTTCGAAACTGCCTTCATCTACAAGTAGTTCTATCCTTTCGCGTGCTGTTAACTTACCTTTTTCGTGCTGAATTTCAATCTTTTTTTGGCCCCCGCCTTGTTTAGCGGTTTCCTTAATTTTCAGTAAGTTTTCGAATCTTTGATTTACCATCTGTTTATCTTTCATTGATTGACAATAATTATACCACTAAAGTTATAATAAAGTAGTCTTTATAAGGAAACTAAAACTGAATGAAACATGCCCTGAGATTTGAATGATTGTTCCATCTCATTTTTGAACTTAGTAATTATTTCCGAATTATCAGTTTGGGAGAGTTCGGGAATCACGATTTCCTTTATTATTTGGCCAGGATTTTTTCTCATCAAAAAAACCTTTTGCGAAAGTAATATTGCATTCGAAATATTTGTTGTAGCAAGTAGGAATGAAATACTGTTTTCAGTCGTCAATTTTCTAAGTAACTGAACCAGTTCTGAGTTGGTTTCACCATCAAAATTCTTAAGAACATCATCAATCAAAATGAATTTGGGACTAAATGACATTGCCCTGGCAATTGCAATCCGCAATCGGAATCCGGAAGGTAATGATGATGTATAATAATCTTCATAACCACTTAATCCAACCAAGCCAATCAGCTCTTTTGTACTAAATGTGAAATCCTTATTTCTTTTGCTTGCAAGTTTTGAGGGCAGCTCAATATTTTCTTTTACATTAAGCCAGGGAAACGAAGATGGTTGTTCGGGAATGTAAATGATATCACCTGTCAGTTCGGGTATTCCTTTTCCATTCAGATGAACCAGACCTTCACAACTTTCTAATCCTGCAATATTTTTAAGTAAAGTGGTTTTTCCTGAACCAAAAGGTGCGAGAATTGAAACGAATGATCCGCTGTCCTCACTTGATTTGAACTGCAAATTTATATTCTCAAGAATAATCTGCCTTATCCCTGCATCATTATAGTAGGATTTGTTCAATTCTTTTATGTCTAAGATATTTTCAGCCAATCTTTACGATTCCCAGAAATAAAATTTATTTTTAATGAATTTGAAAAACTGAGTGCTAAGGAAAATGGATATTCCAATAATTATAAACATCATCACAAGTGCCGACAAATCTCTGAATTGCAGAATTTTCCTTAAAACAGTGCCTATGCCAAAACCAAGATTCATAAATTCAAAAAGGATAACAGAAGCCCACAGATATATATTCTGTTTGATAATATGCGTCAATAAATTTGGCTGAATGGCTTTCCAGATTACTTTACGTGAAATCATATTTGCTCCAATTCCAAATGACTTCAAAGCAAGAGAATATTCCGAACCGACATTTTCAGCCATGTATTTAGACCTGAACATGAAAGGAGTAAAAGATATCAAAAATGCGAAGATGAACTTGGTCACATCTGATTTTGGGAGCCAATAGATGAGAATCATCGCTAAAATTATTCCGGGAATGTATCTTGAGAACCATTCCGCGGATAGAATAATGTCTGAAAAAACATTTTTTTGTAAAATTATTGGGAAAAGAAGTTTGCACAAGTAATAAGCTACTAGCATCGGTAAATAGATGGCTAAAATCGTGGATAGGTAATTCCAACTAAGTTGATATTTCTGCATAAGGTCACTTAAGGACAGGAGAACTATACTTGGTTTTGGGAGAATGTTATTTACAGGAAGGATAATCTCAAACAACAAAATCCATAGTAATACGTAAAGAAGTATTGGATATGGGACAGAATATTTACTGGATTTAACCAATCTATCTAAATTATATTTTGATGACACGAAATGAATTTATTTAAGTGCGAATATAAGGATTGATGCTTTGGGATTCAATAAGTTTTAGTAAAAAGGTCAGGACATCGTTACCAGGGGGCAAGGGTTGGGGATAGACAGGCTCATTGCCCTAGGGCAATGAAAATTTTGAAAAAATTTAACATTCTTCTTGATAATATCGAGGCTCCTCCACTATTATTGAGTGATATTAACAAATTTAAGAACAGATATGGAAGAGCCCCTCAAGTTTTCTTACATGGAATTATACAGAATGACTGATAAGAAATCAATACCTCAACTCAGAATGAAATTTATTAGAGCCTACAATCAAGGCGCAAGTATTTCTGAAATAGCCAGAAGATTCAATACAAGCAGAAACGTCATTAACAAATGGGTGAAACGCTGTGAACATTCAGGCAGCGATGCTTTATCAGATAAGTCACGAAAACCAAAACACTCTCCAAATAAAACAGGGGAATCTACCCAGCAGAGAATATTAGAACTTAGAGAAAAGACTAATTGGGGTAGGAAACGATTATCAAAAGCACTTGGAATAAACCAATGGACCATACGTAATGTGTTAAGACAAAATCACGTAAAGAAGAACAGAAAACAAAGGAGAGTCTTTTACCCGGCACATTGGGCTTGGGAAGTAAAACTTCCATTTTCTTTAGCACAAGTAGATACCAAGCATATACTTGATAAGTCAGCCATCGGTAAATACAATTACACTCATTTCAGCAGACTTCATCTTCCCCCATACCAATGGACATTTCTTGACGCTATTACTCGTTTCCGTTTCCTTGCATTCAGTTATGAACTTACGCAAGCAAATGGTTTGTTGTTTGTTGCAACCGTGATGAGTTGGTTACGTTCTTGGTCTATTGTTAATCAAGTCCATTGGCAAGAAGATTGGGGTCAAGAATTTGGTGGTGATGACTTTAACAAACTTAACTTACTGAATGAAAAATATTACAAACCTTTTGATGCTGTGTTAAATCGTGCACCTAAGGGAAGAAAAGGATATCAAGGTAGAGTTGAAAGAAGTCATAGAACCGATGATGAGGAATTTTATTTGCCTATTATTCCAAAAGTAAATTCAACTCAAGAATTTATGAACTACGCTAAACTGTGGCAGTATTATTACAACTCAAAACGTTATCACTTTGGTTACAAAATGGATGATAAGACACCTCTGGAAAGGCTGAACGAATACGGTTTTAATTTCTCCGATACATTTTCAATGTTTCCTATCTTGATTCTTGATAACCTTTCAACTAAACTTGTAAAGAACTATAACTCTTTCTTTTTACCTGGTAACGATCTATTAGCACCTTACATTTTTTATGTAGGTCTTTGAAACTAAAAAGATATGCCAGATTTGAGCTGCCAAGAGCTCCGTGGGAAATCTGGCATATCTACCTCAAGCTTTCTATTTCACTGTTTTCTTGCATACTAATGTGAGGTTCACTTTTAAAGTGAGCCTCACATGTTAAGTTAGAAACGGATTGTTCTCTTTTTCATGTCCAATTGTAGTTTCATCGCCATGGCCAGGATAAACTTTCACATCATCGGGTAAAGTTAAAAGTTTGGTTTTTATTGAATGCATTAAAGTGTCATAATTCCCACCCCACAAATCAGTTCTGCCAATGCTTTCTTTGAAAAGAACATCACCAGAAATTAAAATCATTTCTTTTTCAAGATAAAGACAGAACTCCCCTGGCGTATGCCCTGGAGTGAAGATTAACTTAATTTCAGAATGATTTAAAGTTAGGACTAAGTCCTCGGAAAGGAATTGATCGGGTTTCGGTGGTGTCTTAATTTCAACTCCGAACAATTCTGCTTGCTTCACGGCATTTTGCAATAATGGCAAATCATTTTCGGGCGCTAGAAAAACCAGATTGTAATTCTCTTTGATGAATGCACAGCCAAAAATATGATCAATATGACAGTGAGTGTTGATTAGGTTAGCTATCTTCAGATTGTTTTTAGAAATGAACTCTGCTAAGATATTTTCTTCACTTTCATCAAAACAGCCTGGATCGATAACAATCGCTTCCCTAGATTCATCATCCCAAATAAGATACGTATTTTCTGAAAATGGGCTAAAAACAAATTTTTCGACTTTAATCATTGGTTTTAATCTCAATAAAAACACTGGCACACAGATGACACTGATTCAGCCGGAGGCTGACAGGTAAACTGATTTGCAAAGATTTTAATCAGCGATGATCTGTCGTATCAGCGTCATCGGTGTTCTACTGACTGTTGTTTAATGGGCTAAAAATTCTTTCTAACTCGGCTGAGTAATTTATTGGTAGCGCTATCAAAATTATCCTTTGTCTCCTCAATAGAATCACCGCCAAATTTTAAGAGAAAATGCTCAGCAAGCGTCCATGCAAGCATTGATTCGCTTATCACTGCACAAGCAGGAACAGCTACAAAATCACTTCTTTCTCTTCTGGACTCAACTTTTTTCATTGTCTTTAAATCAACACTTTGTAAAGGATTCATCAGTGTAGATATTGGTTTCATTGCTGCACGAACAATAATCGGCAGGCCTGTTGATATTCCGCCTTCGATCCCGCCTGCATGATTTGTTCTGCGGGAAAAATTATTTTGTTTCACAATAATTTCATCATGAACCTCTGAACCAAATTTTTCAGCAGATTCAAATCCTTTTCCAATTTCAACTCCCTTAACCGCTTGAATTGACATTACAGACTCACTTATAGCGGCATCAAGTCTTCTGTCATGGTGCATGTAACTTCCCAATCCAACTGGAAGTCCGGTTGCGATAGTTACGAAAGTTCCACCTAGTGTATCCCCCTTTTTCTTTGCTGATTTAATCTTACGGATGATTCTTTCTTCTAGATCATTTTCCATGACTCTGACGGAACTTCTATCAGCTTGTTTTGAAATTTGCCATGCTGAAAATTTATTTGAAACTTTATTTAGAAACATGTCCTCAAGTAAATTCTTTTTAGAATAAATACCGCCGATACTCTCGACATAACTTCCAATAGTAATGCCGAATTCTTCTAAAAATTTTCTTGCAACAGTTGCGGCAGCAACTCTAGCGGCAGTCTCTCGCGCACTTGATCTCTCAATTGAATTTCGGATATCATCGAAATTATATTTTGATACTCCTACTAAATCAGCATGCCCGGGCCGCGGAATGCTAATTTTATCATACTTAAGATTTGTTATTGGAACATCTGAAGACATTATTTCTGTCCAATTTTCCCAATCATTATTCTTTATGAGTAAGCATATTGGCGAACCGAGAGTTTTTCCGAATCGAATTCCCGAAATTATTTCCACAGTATCAGATTCGATCTTCATCCGCTGACCTCTACCGTAACCGGCTTGACGCCTTTTCAAATGAAAATCAAAATAATTCTTTTGAATTCTTAAATTGGAAGGAAATCCTTCAATAATAATCGCAAGCGATTTACCATGCGACTCTCCAGCAGTTAGAAATCTTATCATAATATTGCTCTATTGTTTAAGCAAATATAAAAAAAACGCCCGATTATCGGGCGTTCATAGAATACAATGTCGACTTTATTCTTTATTCCGGAATTTCAATTCCTCTGAAGAAATTATTTCCGCGACCATCCTGAAGTTTAAGTAACACTGCGAATCCCTTTTTATCCTTCAAAATGCTGCGAAGTTCAGTAACAGAATTAACTTTCTTTTTATCAGCCTCCAGTATAACGAAACCCTTAGCTAACTGTGTGTCTTCAGCTTTGCTGAAACGTTTTACCTCTGTAATCACAACACCATGATCAACTTTGAAATCTGTTTTTTCTTTTGAAGATAAATTTGAAACTGAGAATCCTAGATCCTCGAATTTTGCTGTTGAAGACTTTGATTCACTGCTTCCTTCATTATCTTCTTCCTTGTTTGTAATCGGTTCAACTTTGGTATCTGCATCTCTCGACTTTAAAGTGACTTCGCGTTCAATCACTTTTCCATCTCTGAATAAGGATAATTTAACGGTTGATCCTGCAGACTTTGATGCAATGTAGCCCTGCAATTGATTGGGTTGATTTACTTCTCTGCCATCAACTTTAAGAATAACATCACCTTCTTTTATGTCGGCTTTTGAAGCAGCTCCCCCTTCAACAATACCTTGAACAATAATTCCTTTTGGTTTATCCAATCCTAACGATTTAGCCATTGCATCATCAACTTCGCCAATGTTTACACCAATGTATCCACGGCTAATTTTACCATGAGCAATTAAGTCTTTTGCAACAGACTTAACTAGGTTAATTGGAATAGCAAATCCATATCCGATATATGTTCCGGTATTTCCAGCAGCAATTGCGGAGTTAACTCCGATAACTGACCCTGACAAATCGACCAGAGCACCGCCGCTATTGCCAGGATTTATTGCTGCATCTGTTTGAATAAAATTTTCAACTCCGTAACTGTCTTTAATTAAACCTAATTGACCTCGACCGATTGCGCTCACAATACCAGCAGTTACAGTTGAGGAGAGAGCCAAAGGATTCCCTATTGCCATAACCCACTGCCCCACTTTTAAATCATCTGAGTTACCGAGATATGCTGCGGGAATATCCTTTGCATCAATTTTTATAACAGCTAAATCTGTGAGAGGATCGGTGCCTACAACTTTAGCTTCAAAAGTTCTTTTATCAGACATACCTACGGAAACTTTTGTAGCGTTTTCGACCACATGATTATTTGTAACAATATAACCGTCATCGGAGATTATGATTCCACTGCCGGAACCTCTTTGTTCTTTAGGCAAGTCTTTAAACGGAAAGAAAAAGAAATCAGAATGAGGATTTTCTCTTTCGGATACTACCGTAATTTGAACGATTGTCGGGGTAACTTTATCTGCAACTTCTATGAATGCTTTACTGAAACTGGTGGCATCAGCATCAAGATTGACTGGAGGATTTGCGGCACCAAGATTTACATCAGCCAAACTTGGCCGAACAACTCCAAAACCAGAGACCAAGATTGCTCCAAAAATAATTCCAACGAAAATCAGTAGTACAGCTCCCAATATGCCTTTGTAGTTCATTTTTTGATCCTCTTATTTTTAATAATTATTTGCTATTTAAGTTGTCGAACGAACTAAGGGATTGAATTCCCTTAAAATCCGGAACATTATGCTTCAGATGTTTTTCTATAAATGAAATGGCTTTATGAATAAGGCTAAAGCCAATCTCCGATACTTTCTTATTGTATTTTAGACACATTAATAATGCAAAAAGTTCCGCATTTATGTGAAAAGATTCTATAACATTGGTCCTACAATCACTGCAAAAAATACCTAATTCATAATTATAGGACAATTCACTTTTTGACAACTCTTTTTTACCGCAGCCCGAGCATTTTTCCAATTGCAGTTGGTAGCCAAGTTCATCTAAAAAAAACATAAAAAAACGGGCGAAGAGAATCACAGCGGATTCCTCTGCTTCATTCATTAAAGAAAAAATTTTAACAACACCATTAAATAATTTAAGATTTGTTTCATGTTCAACTGATAAATTTTTCACCAATTCCATTATGGCTTGGGCATATTTGAGGGAGTCAAAATCACTTTTAAGATTAGGAAAATGGGAAATAATATCTGCACTGGAAATTAGTTGAATATCTCTTGAATCTTTTTTGTAAAAAACTATTTGCAGATGATTAAAAGTGTCTACAATCAAACCTAATCTGGATTTAGGATTTCTGCCGCCTTTAACAATTGCAGTTAACTTTCCATAATCTTTTGTGAACAGAGTAACAATTATGCTGGTATCTCCATATTTAATTTTATGGAGCACTACCGCTTCGGTTTTAACTATTTCACTCATGACATAAAATTATAAGGGAAAAGGTAAACCTGTTCTTCTGTAATTATACCTGATATAAGATGTGAGGGCGTTACATCAAACGCCGGATTAAAAACGTCGAGATGACCCGGAGCAATGTTTGTGGTTAGATAACTTAAAATTTCATTTTTCTTTCTATATTCAATAATTATTTCTTCTCCAGTTGTAATAGTCCGATCAATAGTGGTTGTTGGAGCTGCGATATAAAAAGGAATATCATGAAAGTTGCA
>JBGSOQ010000380.1:0-19404 GCA_041739035.1 Ignavibacteriaceae bacterium
CTTTCAAACCAAATAAATCAGAAAAATTACTATGAGATTAAGCAAATATTTTGTCCCAACATTAAAAGAAGTTCCTAATGATGCGGTTGTAACAAGCCACATTCTTATGCTCCGTGCGGGAATGGTTAGGATGGTTTCAGCCGGTATTTATTCTTTTCTTCCCTTGGGGTATACCGTTGTAAAAAAGATTTCAGAAATTATTCGTGAAGAAATGGATGCAATTGGCGGACAGGAATTTCATTTGCCCGCTTTAAATCCTAAGGAAATTTGGGAAGAAACTGGAAGAGTCGAAGCTTTTGGGGATATTCTTTTTCATATAAAAAATCGTGATTATGTCCTCGCACCAACTCATGAGGAGATAATGACTTATCATGCCCGCAATGTTGTTAAATCTTACAAAGACATGCCGCAAATTTGGTACCAAATTCAAACTAAGTTTAGAAATGAACCACGACCAAGAAGCGGAGTTATCCGCGGCAGGCAATTTTTAATGAAGGATGCATATTCATTTGATATATCTTGGGAAGGTTTAGATAAATCCTATAGCTTACATGATCAAGCTTACAGAAAAATATTTGACAGATGCGGATTAAAATATTTTGTTGTTGGTGCATCAAGTGGTGCAATGGGCGGTACAGGTTCTGAAGAATTCATGGTAAAATCCGAAGCTGGTGAAGATACTGTTGCTTATTGTGAATCTTGCGGATATGCGGCTAATGTTGAGGTTGCTGCCTCAAGAGTAAGTTTGAAAGAAAGAGAAAGAGATAACAAAAACTTATTTGAGATAAGTACGCCCAATGTTAAATCAATTGATGAACTTTGTGCTTTTCTAAAAATTGATGAAACGCAATGCGCTAAATCCAGAATCTATATTTACAATGGTGAAGCTGTTTTAATTTTAATGCTCGGTAACGACGAAGTGAATGAAACTAAGTTGCAAAAAGTACTGGGAGGAAATGTTCGTCCTGCTCATCCGGATGAACTAAAGGAAATCACCGGTGCCGAGGCAGGTTCAATTGGTCCGGTTGGATTCAATGGAAGAATAATTGCCGATTATCGTTTGAGAGATGCCAATAACATGTTCAGCGGTGCCAACAAAAATGATTATCACATTGGCGGAATTGATTTTATTCGTGATGTTAAGAATGTTGAATACGCAGATTTGAGAATTGTTAAATCCGGTGAAGGCTGCTCGAAGTGTGAAAAGAATCTTGAGGTATTTAGTGCAATTGAGCTTGGTCATATCTTTAAGCTGGGCACAAAATACTCTGAATCAATGGGTGCAAAGTTTATTGACGAGAAAGGTGAAGAGCATCCGATTATCATGGGAAGTTACGGCATTGGTGTTGATCGCATATTCGCTTGCTTCATTGAACAACATCACGATGATAAAGGAATTATTTGGGAGAATCCTCTTGCACCATTCGATGTTCATTTGATATCATTGAATTTGAAAAACGAAACTGTAGTAGCTGCCGCCAATAAAATTTACGATGAGCTTCAGCAAAATGGAGTCCGTGTTTTATTTGATGATAGAGATGCTGCCGCCGGTTTCAAATTTAATGATGCTGACTTACTCGGTATGCCGATTCAAATTGTCATCGGCGAGAAAAAATTAAAAGAAAATAAATGTGAAGTGAAGATTAGAAAAACAGGTGAGCGGTTTGATGTGGGGGTGGAAGAACTTTTTATTAAAGTGAATGAATTATTAAACAAAAAGTGATAGAATAAAATTCTCGGCAATTCAAAAATTATTATAAACCGAGTTCATCGCGTCTATTTCTTAATAATCCAGAATACTTTTCTTTCATCGGCGGGGTGAGAAAACTGATTTTGATAAATTCTTCCCAATTATCCAACGCCGATTTAATTTTATCGAGCATCTGCGAAATTATCTTGTCATTTAGATTTAATCTCTCTTTTCCAAAATAATCAATTAAGATTTTTGAATTAAGATTTCGTTTTTTTCCTGCTAATGGGAGTGCAATTTCCTCTGGTTCGTTTGGCAATACAATCGTTGTATTTAATAAATCATAAGCTGGCGACAGTTCAATTTTATTATCTCTTGTAATGATTGAAAAATTCTTTAAATGCATGTCCTCGTTGCCGATTAGAAAATTAAAAATTGTTAATCTAAACAACTTAACTTTCTCTATAGCAGGAAAAGTACAATTAGCATCAATAAGGTTAATAACCTTTTCCATACTGTAATCATACTTTGTCTCTCTGCTTTTCCCGGCTAATTGTGCAAAATCCTCCACAGATAATTTTTTGCTTTTACCATATCTATCAAATCTTTTTATAAAATATGTGAGTTTCTTATCGGAAGAATAAATCATTCCGCTCAATGGCACTTCAATATCGATCATATCAGCTAATTTCATTGTTAGAGATTCATTCTCAGGCAGCTCGGGATAAAAATTATTCTGCGGTTTAAGAATGTACTCTCCACCTCGATCCACTATATCAAAAATCCCATCTTTGACATTTAATCTTGCGCTGAGCTTTGGCTGAACACCTTGTATAGACATCTTAGCTGCTCTAACTGCGGCTTCTCTTAACTGTTCTTCCTGAGTTAAAGCCAAATCATTTAAATGAACTAAATTTCTTGAAATTAGTTTTAATCCTTTGTTAGAATATCTGGTATCACCACAAGGTTGATATGTTATTGGACAAATATTCACTCAGCTTCCTCAACAGTTACCGAACCAACCAAATCTTTTCCAGTTATAATTAGTATAGAAAAAAAGTCATTGCGGTCTATCTTGGTTTGTCTAAGCAAAGCATCAAGTTGAATTCCTTCGGGTAGTAATCCTTCAAAGAAAGGCGGAAATTCATCAAACAGATAATCTCTTTGCTTTGTAGGAAGTGTTAATGATATCGGTGAACCATTATAATCATCAGAATATTTAAACTGATACTTTTTCCTTATTTCAAGTTCAATCAATTCGCCCGCATACAATCCAAAGTTATAAACATTAGCTTTCCGCATCTGAATTCTCCATTAAATGAATGATGGGATTAGATAATTCCAACTTAATATTCAAAATTGAAAAAATTTTTAGTAATGAGTTTAATTGAACTGTCTCCTTTCCTTTCTCGATATCAAAGACCACAGTTTTTCCGACTCCAGCCAAGTCTGCCAGTTTTTTTTGCGTAAGTCCCGATTGCTTCCTCAGAAACGTTACTTTTTTACCAATTTGTTTTGTTGTCATTTTAGACTGCCGTAACAGTAAAATATATTGTTTAGATTATAAATTAGTTCCTTATTAATATAAAGTCAAGAAAATTCTTGCTATAGCGGTAAAAATTATCTCAATCTCTTAAACATATCTTGATTATGAGCTAATAAATAAGTATTTACCGCTTTGACAGTAATATATTGGAGTTTTGAAGCAGAGGAAAGTATTTAAGCTGGAATTGTTTTTCAAGAACACTTGATGATAGGCAGGTTATTATAATGATTTTTTATGAAGCTTAAGCAACTGTACTCCACATATTGACTTTGAATCCACAATTTCTCCCGAAAGTATTTTGTTATCTATCTCATCAAGGGTGAATTCAAACACTTCCATTCCATGTTCGCCTTCTTCCCGGTTGTGATTTCCGGGAATTAAGTCTGTTGCAAGATAAATATGCAGGACTTCCGTGCAAAACCCAGGAGTTGTACAAATAGATCCAAGTTTAATAATGTTTTTAGTTTTATAACCTGTTTCTTCTTCCAATTCTCTCACGGCACAAACCATCGGATATTCATTCTTATCAAGTTTTCCGGCGGGCATTTCTAGAAGGAATTTCTGGAACGGATATCTGAACTGAGTAACCATAACAATTTTTCCGTCATCTTTTAATGGAACTACTACTGCGCCTCCAGGATGTACAGCAACCTCTCTGATTCCTTTGTTACCGCTGTTATATTCTATCTCATCGACCTGAAGATCGAACACTTTTCCTCTGAACAGGATTTCGCTTTTTTTTACTTTATAGTTTTTCAAAAGTTATTAATATTTTTTATCAAGGAATTAACTTAATTAAACATACAAACCCAGTTTCTCAGCACTTAAAAGCTCGCTTCAAGAAACTGGGTTTGTTTTTAAGAATCAATATTTATAGTAGGGTACAAGTTCTTTCCCAAGATATTTGAGTAATGATGTGATAACACCCAGATCGTCAAGATAACCAACAAAAGGAGCAAAATCGGGAACCGCATCGAGCGGTACAATGAAATAAATTATTCCGGCAACAACAATTGCCTTACGATACCATGGTATGTACGAATCTTTCATGTAGTAATACAGAGCTTTGATATCTTTTGCAAAAGTAATTTTTTTGCCTGCGTTCTGAAGTTTTGTCCAAAGATTTTGCTCTATAAACTCTACTTTTCGTGAAGCCTGTTCTTCGGTTTCACCCCCGAAATCCAGTTCATCTACAGAGTAATCCTTTTCAAAATCGTATTGTGTCATTACTTTTCCTACTTCTTATTTTCATTAAACCAATCAAATAGTGTGTCCCACCAAAGTTTTGCATTTTGCGGTTTTGTAATCCAATGTGTTTCATCAGGAAAATACAAAAACTTACTCTTTACTCCGAGCCGCTGAAGCGAAGTAAAAAGTTGAAATGCTTGTTCTTCAGACAAACGAAAATCAAATGCGCTGTGAACAATAAGCATTGGTGTTTTTGCATTGTGAATATAACGATGAGGCGACCATTTTTCATAAGCCTTTCGGTTTTCCCATGGCGTTCCGCCAAACTCCCATTCGGGAAACCAGAGTTCTTCAGTAGTTCCCCATTTGCTTTCAAGATTGAAGGAACCATTATGGCAAAACAATGCGTTAAACCTGTCTGTGTGTCCTTCGATCCAATTTATCATATAACCACCGTAAGAAGCTCCGGCGGCAAAAGTATTTTTGGCGTCTATGTATGAAAAATTCTTAACTGAATAATCGTAAGTATTCATCAGATCAACATAAACTTTTCCTCCCCAGTCGTTTCTGATCTCGTCGGTGAATTTTTGGCCGTAACCTGTTGAGCCGCGTGGATTGGGTGCAATGACTACATAGCCTGTACCGGCAAACATTTGTAGATTCCATCTGTAGTGAAAATTATCTTCCCATGCACCTTGTGGTCCGCCGTGAATTAAAAATATCATCGGATATTTTTTGTTGGGATCAAAGAATGGCGGCTTAACTAAAATTGATTGAACTTTATTTCCATTTGCTCCTTCACACCAAAAAGTTTCTACGGAATTCATTTCAAGCTGAGAGAGAATTTCTTCATTAGTGAAAGTAATTCTTCTCAAAGTGTTTTTGCCTTCTGTACTTTGAGAAAAAATTTCTGCTGGCAAATCGGATCTTTGCTTTGAGAAGAATAGTGTTTTGCCATCTTTAGAAAGTTGAATGTTTGTGTTGTAATTATCTTTGTGAAACAAATCAACATCACCGGAATTAATATCAATTTTATAAATTGAGCTATTGATTTCATTACCGGCAGTGAAGTAAATTGTTTTCGAATCCGGTGACCAAACAATCTCCTCAACAGACCTATCAAAATCTTCAGTTAAATTTTTTGTATCACCTGTTTTACGATTGAACAGTATTATATCTTTTTTATCATTTTCAAACCCAGCTCGTTTCATTGATGTCCACACAAGCCAATTACCATCTGGTGAATAAACTGGCTGGCAGTCAACTCCTTTGCTTGTGGAAATAAGTTTGGGCGAATTAGGAGGAGTTAAACTTAAAAGATAAACCTCAATATTTGTGCTTGTTGCTTTAGAAAATTCGGGATTGAGCGAGTAAGCAACTTCATTTCCATCTGCAGAAAAATTGTAATCGTTTGAGGAGCCAAGCGCAAGCGGCGGAACATCTTCTTTATTTCCTTCAGTCAAATCAACGAAATCACCGGTTGCAGTATCCAGAATAAACAAATGACTGCGTTTATGTCCGCGCCAATTGTTCCAATGCCGGAACATCAATTCAGTAAAAATTTCTGCTTTGACCTTACTTTCTGTTTTAGCCTTATCTTTCTCCTGGTTGCAATCTTGTGTAATACAATCGGGATAAACTGACGAGACAAATATTATTTCGCTACCGTCAGGTGACCACTCAAATCCGGCAGCTTCTGTATAAATATTTGTAAGCTGCTTTTCATTTGTGCCATCAAGGTTACATTGCCAGATTTGTCTGTCTCTGATAAAAGCAATTATTTTTCCATCTGGAGAGAATTTAGGCTCGCTTTCATTTTTGTCAGAATTTTTTAATACTCTTAAATTTTTTCCATCAGCATCTATCAAATAGATATCGGTATTGCCTTTATTTGCTTCAAAAGTGTAGGTTGTTAAAGTATAAGCCAAAGTCTTTCCATCGGGAGAAACATCGTAAGTCCCAATCCGCTTCATTGCCCAAAGATCATCAACGGTAATTGCCCTCTTCGATTGAGATATAGTTAAAAAAGGGATTAAAAGCACAAGAAGGAATTGTTTGTACATTATTACTCCAAAAGTTCAAAAAGTATTAAATAAAAATACTGCTTGCCGATTGGAAAGACAAAGTGCTTCTGTAAGATTATAACTAATTTTACCAATAAATATTAATTCTTAATGCAAGAAACTCAAAACATACTTCTACCTGCTGGATTTAAACAATTCAGAGTCCTTAAAACCAAATATATTATCAATAGTAAAAGCGTTTTGGTAATTGGAGCAGGCAGTGAAAAAATTGCCGAGAAGATGGTTGATTCCGGCGCCGCTTCCGTTAAGATGATTGTGGATGATTTTGATTCTCAAATCAACTCGAAATTGAATCTAGTTAATGGAAAAAACATTGGAATTGAATTGATGGATTACAATGCGACTGATTTCAGAGAAAATGAATTTGATTTGGTTTATGCTCAAGGAACCCTCTCGTCATCCAATCGCAATAAAATTGTAAGGGAGATAAAACGCATCTTAAAAGCTGACGGAGTTTTTTGTGTGGGAGAACTGACAGCGTTATCAAAAACTTATCCTGCTTTTATAAAAAATATTTTTGA
Organism: Ignavibacteriaceae bacterium; assembly: GCA_041739035.1. Taxonomy (GTDB): domain Bacteria; phylum Bacteroidota; class Ignavibacteria; order Ignavibacteriales; family Ignavibacteriaceae; genus XYD12-FULL-36-8. The sequence goes on from JBGSOQ010000380.1 coordinate 7,030, forward strand.
TTCTTCAAATGTTTTACCGCTGGTTCATGAAGAATGCTTACTTTACTATGAGGAAAGAAAATTTGCTGTTTTGTTTGAGCAAGATCTTTCATCATCATTAAAAAACTTTTATGAAAATGCTGCTATAGAACTTAAAGCGAATATTGATAATCTAAGCGAGCGAGAAAAAAGTTATTACAAAAAATTACTTAATAAAATCAGTCACGAGTCCAATGCATACTTAAAGCTCGGTGCAGATAGGTACATTGGCTTCAAAATGCTGATCCTGAAACTTAGCGACTCTGCGGCTTAGCGGTGAAGAGATTTTACCGCAGAGGCGCAAAGACGCAGAGGAAAAAATGCAAATTAAAAAAGGCGACATAGTTGAACTTCAAATAGAAAAGTATGCTTTTGAAGGAAAAGGTATTGCAAAAGTTTCCAAATCCGAATTGCTCGGTTTGAAGTCTACCGAACCGAATGAAAAAAACTATGTGGCGTTTGTTAATGGCTCATATCCTGGTGATATAGTAAAAGCTAGATTACTGAAAATTAAAAACTCTTATGCCGAAGCAATTACCATTGAAGTAATTTTTCCATCAAGAGAAAGAATTGAAGCAAGGTGTAAATTCTTTGGCATTTGCGGTGGCTGTAAGCAGCAGGATTTGAGTTACGATATTCAAGTTAAATACAAACAACAGCAAGTTGTAGAAATTTATAGAAAGCTTGGGGGATTTTCAGATTTTCAAACTGATCCAATTATTCCTTCGGAACATATCTTCTATTATCGTAACAAGATGGAATATTCTTTCGGCGATAGGAGATGGCTCACTAAATCAGAACTTAATATCGAAATGATTGATAAAGATTTTGCTTTGGGACTTCACATTCCCAGAATTTACGATAAGGTGTTGGATGTCGATGAATGCTTTTTACAGTCAGAAACAAGCAATACAATTCTAAACTTCACGCGGAAATATTTCAAAGATAAAAACACCTCCGTTTATTCGACCAAAACTCACGTTGGATATTTGAGAAATCTAGTAATCAAGCAATCTCAAAAAACAAACGATTTGATGGTGAACCTTGTTACGTCCGAAGAGAATAATGAATTGATCAATGATTATTGTAGTTCATTGCTGAAGGCGGTGCCTGAAGTTTCCACGATCATAAACAACATCAGCAAGAAAAAAGCTGCAATTGCAATCGGCGATTATGAAAAAATAATTTACGGATCGGGATTTATTTATGATGAAATTGGAAAGTATAAATTCAGAATCAGTGCTAATTCGTTTTTTCAGACAAATACCAACCAAGCAGAAAAGCTTTACCAAACCGCAATGGATTTTGTTGAGCTCACTGGAAATGAAATTATTTATGATCTGTATTCTGGCGCGGGAACGATTGCGATATTCCTTTCTGAAAAAGCTAAACTTATCTTTGCCTTCGAATCAGTTGAATCCTCCATTGGAGATGCAAAAGCAAATGCTCAGCTTAACAACATATCTAATGTTCAGTTTTTTAGTGCTGATCTCTACAAATCTTTTCTTCCAATTGTTGAAAAGAATAAAATTCCTAATCCCGATGTAATTATAATTGATCCGCCGCGGAGCGGTATGCACGAAAATACTGTCAACGATGTAGTTAAACTTTCACCGCAAAAAATCGTTTATGTAAGCTGTAATCCGACAACGCAAGTCAGAGATATTAAGTTAATGGTTGATGCTGGTTATAGGCTGGTTAAGATAAGACCTGTTGACATGTTCCCGCATACTTATCATATCGAAAATGTTACCCTTTTGAGTAAATAGCACGCTGATGACACAGATTTGACTGATCTGCGCTGATCTGATTGATCAGTGTTATCAGTGTGCCATTGATTTATTTGTTATTTATTATCAGCACAAACTCGCCTTTAAGGTTTTGATTCACGGCTGATCTTAAAACTTCTTCGCAGGTTCCTCTATAAAATTTTTCCTTACCTTTTGTCAATTCGTAAGCAAGAACGATCGGGACATTTTTGCTCCAAAGTTTAGCAACATCTTCAAGGAGTGTTCGCAATCTGTAGGGTGTATCCATTAGAATGATAATTTCTTTACGCCTCTTCAAATCAAGAATCTGTTTTTTACGGATATCTTTTTTCGGTGAAAGCCAGCCATAGTAATAAAAGTTTTCAAAATCGATTCCGCTTCCTACCAACGCAGCCAATAAAGAACTCGTTCCTGGAATGGGAATAACTTCAATTCTGTATTGAATAGCAAGCTGAACGAGCAGATGTCCGGGATCTGAAAAGAGGGGAGTTCCGCAATCGGAAATCAATGCTGCTGATTTGCCCTCAGCGAGTTTAAGAATAATTTCATCGGCATTCTCATTTTCATTGTGTTCATTTATTGAGAACAACTCTTTATTGATTTTTAAGTTTGATAGCAATCTTCGTGCTTCCTTAAATTCCTCGCAGATAATAAAATCAACTTCCTTAAGAATTCTAGCTGCGCGAAGGGTTATATCTTCATAGTTGCCAATCGGAGTTGAAACAATATATAGTTTGCCGGGCATAATATTAATTGTCTAAGGAATATGAATGAAGTATGTTTTTATATATACTGAAAATTACTGATAAATATTCGAAAAAAGTTTGAAATTGACGGTCAAGAAATCGTAATTTTGCCCGCATATATTAATCCAGTTATCCTTTTTATTCATCGTTGAAAATTGCAAGGAATCAAGAATGAAAGTCAAAAATTTCCTCTTAATCTTTATCTTAATCATAATCTCAGTCAATGCACAGGAGTCTACTCAAACCTTCTTAGAATTAAAAGATACCGGCGTTGAAGAGTTCATCAAATTGCATCCTGAGTATGATGGAAGGGGAACAATAATTTTAGTTTTAGATACTGGCGTTGATGTTGGAGTTGAGGGTTTGCTGACGACTTCGACCGGCGAGACCAAAGTGATTGACGTGCAGGATTTTTCTACAGAGGGAGAATTTGACATATTTGATTCCGATGTTGAGAAGGAAGACAGTATTTTTGTTTTCTCAAATTCTGCAAATGGATTTTCTGTCAGAGCGTCAGAAAATAAATTATACAACTCTTCCGATGGCAAGTACTACATTGGAGGATTACCCGAAAAACATTTTCTGAACTCTTCATCCGGGATAAAAGACTTTCACGGAGATAATACACCGGAACATGTATTTCATTTCATTGTGTTTTTTGCATCTGAAAAGGGAGAACAATTTTGGGTCGTATACTTTGATACGGATGCAGATGGTGATCTTTCGGATGAAAAACCGATCAGAAGCTATAAAGAAAAATATGATTATTTCGCTATCCCCAATGTTAAAGGACTGCCGCCATTTCCCTTTGCATTAAATATCTTTCCAGATCAAAGGAAAGTGGTTTTTCATTTTGACGATGGTTCGCACGGAACTCATTGTGCGGGCATTGCAGCAGGATTTGATATTGGCAATGCAGGATTGAAAGGTGTTGCTCCAGGAGCAAAAGTTATGAGCCTAAAGATCGGTAATAATAATTACTCAGGCGGCGCAACTGTCATTGAGAGTAAAAAACTAGCTTATCTTTATGCCGATAAAATTTCTAAGGAGCGCCAAGAACCTTGCATAATTAACATGAGCTTTGGAATTGGCAGCGAACTTGAGGACAGAGCCGACATGGAATTGTTCCTTGCTGAACTTCTCAAGAACAACCCGTATTTGTACGTATCTGTAAGTAATGGAAATAATGGTCCTGGTTTGTCTACTGCCGGTCTTCCATCTTCAAGCACAAGCATATTTTCATCAGGGGCAGTGTTAACCACTGAAGTCGGGCGCGATAATTACGGAACTTCTTTCAGCAATAATATAATTTTATATTTTAGCTCAAGAGGCGGGGAAGTAAGCAAGCCGGATCTTGTAGCCCCTGGAGCAGCAACTTCAACGGTACCGAATTTTTCAGGAGGAGATAAATTTTGGGGCACAAGTATGGCATCGCCTTATTCTGCGGGTGTTATGTCTTTACTGCTAAGTGCAGCACAAAAAGAATTTCCTGGAATAAAAATCCCTGCACAGCTTCTTTATAAAATTGTTCGTGAAGGTGCGGTTAAAATGAATGGTTATACTAATCTTGATCAGGGTGCCGGTTATATCAACGTAATAAATTCTTATGAACTGCTAAAAAAATATTTAAGAAACAACGAGTATCAAAAATTTGAGACCTATGCTATTTCATCTTTTGCTCCCAATATGCCTGATGCCAAAGCTCCTAATCTTTACATTAGAGATGGCTCTTATCTGACAGGTGAAGAAGTTTTCGCTTACACAATTAAGAGAGATAATCTTATCAAGTCCGATAAGTTCTACCGAAATTATAATTTGAAGAGTGACAGCGATTGGTTAATGCCCATTCAGAAAAAAACTTATATAAGAAATCAGCAATCTGCAACCGTTAATGTTAAGTTTGACAAGAAAAAAATGGGCGAACCCGGACTTTACAATGCCCGCATCACTGCAACTAGAGATGATGGAAGCAATACTCCCGAATTTTCAATGATGGCTACAGTGATTATTCCTTATCAGTTCAATACTTCAAATAATTATATGATGAGCTGGAACGAGCAGAAAGCTGACATTGGAATGGTAAAGAGATATTTCATAAATGTTCCCGGCGGACAAAACAGCGCAAAGATAACTTTGCGAAGAAATAAAAATGATTATGCTTCTATACGCTACCGTTTGTTTGATCCCAACGGAACAGAATTGTATTTATCATCTCAGCTAAGTTCGGTAAGAAATGATGAACTGCTCGAATCATTTCATTATGATTTAGAACCCGGTGTTTGCGAATTAGTTGCTGAGTGCTTATATACTGCAAACGGTACATCAACATATAATCTCTCGGTTGAGTTTTCTTCCATTCAGCTGCTTGGCACTAAGGAAATTTCCAGAAGCGACAATGAAAGAAGTATTACTAACATGTTCAACGAAGTTAATACTTACAACTTGAGCGGAGATATTCTCGGTTATCAGAAAAACTATTCTATCACTCTCAACGGAGATTCAATTTATAAGATGCCGTTCACAATAAGGAAAGACGAAAGCTCTAAGGAGTTTAATCTTGAACTGACAAAAGAGGACTTTAATAAAGTAACCGATTTTGCTTTAATGATTTTTGATACCGCTGGTTATGCAGTTTCTAAAGACGGACTTTCGTATCGGACAGGATCGATTTCTGTCGGCAACACTTCGTATGAAGACAGCGCTGACTATGTATTTGCTTTCATTCCTGCATTTACTCATAAAAATTCAGAGATGACAATCAGTGTTAAGGAAATAACTTATTTTTCCAGCCCTGTTCCGGTTAATGTGGCTAATCTTGAAAAAAGATCAGTAACTTTGTATCCAAATTCTCCAAGAACTATTAAGTTTGGATTATCAAAACCCGATTTTAATTTACCTGCTGATGCAGAATACTATGGAAAGATTTACTTTAGATCTCCATCGACAAATAAAAAAGAATATGAGCTTCCACTTAATTTCAAATTCTAACAAAGGATAAAATTATGAGCGAACATCACGGCGGACAAATCAAAGGGCTTCCTGAAAATGCTTATCAAGAACTGAAACCCGGCGAAGAATACAAACCACTTATGCCTGCAAATTCAAATCCGCAGGAAATAACGCCTTATTCAGTTATTATGGGTTTGCTGATGGCAGTTTTGTTTTCTGCTGCAGCTGCCTATCTCGGACTAAAAATTGGGCAGGTTTTTGAAGCTGCAATTCCAATTGCAATAATTGCTGTTGGAGTTTCAACTTTACTGAAAATAAAAGGATCTCTCGGGCAGAATGTTATCATTCAATCCATCGGACAAAACTCCGGATTGATTGTAGCCGGAACAATCTTCACAATTCCTGCATTGTACATTTTAAATCTCGATGCACAATTCTACCAGGTATTTCTTGCGTCTGCATTTGGCGGAATACTCGGAATTCTTTTCTTAATTCCTTTCAGAAAATATTTTGTTGCAGAAATGCACGGCAAATTTCCTTTTCCGGAAGCGACAGCAACAACTGAAATTTTAGTTGCAGGCGAAAAGGGAGGAAAGCAAGCTCTTGTGCTCGTTGTAAGCGGGTTGATAGGCGGAGCTTATGATTTTATTATTGCAACATTCGGATGGTGGAGTGAAATATTCACCACAAGAGTTTTTGGTTTTGGTGAAATGCTTGCAGATAAATTCAAGCTTGTTTTCAGATTGAACGTCGGCGCCGCAGTTATGGGTCTTGGTTACATCGTCGGATTAAAATATGCCGCAATTATTTGTGCCGGATCCTTTGTATCGTGGTATCTTTTAGTTCCGATAATTGGCTACGTAGGAAGCGGTTTGACAGAAACTTTCGGAACAAATGCAACTAAGCTGATTTCGGCCATGACTGCAGAAGAAATCTTCAGACAGTATGTTCGTCATGTTGGAATTGGCGGAATTGCAATGGCCGGAATTATCGGCATTATCCGTTCATCAAAAATTATAAGAGATGCAATCACTTTAGGATTCAAAGAAATTTTCGAAAAGAAAGCTGCCGGAACTGTTGAAGTACGAACTCAGCTCGACCTTCCTATGAAAATAATTATTAGCGGCTTAGCTATTACTACTGTGCTGCTTTTTGTATTCTTTCATTTAGGAGTTGTTAATAATCTTAGCTGGGCTTTGGCAGGACTGCTGATTGTTCTCGTGATTTCATTTTTATTCACAACTGTTGCCGCCAATGCAATTGCAATTGTGGGAACTAATCCTGTAAGCGGAATGACATTGATGACTTTAATTCTATCTTCAATTGTGCTTACATCAATTGGATTGAAAGGACAATCCGGGATGATTGCTGCATTGATTATCGGCGGTGTTGTATGCACCGCACTTTCGATGGCCGGCGGATTTATTACAGACTTAAAGATTGGTTACTGGCTTGGCTCGACTCCGCGCAAACAGGAACAGTGGAAAGTTTTAGGTGTAATTGTCTCGGCATTAACTGTTGGTTTCGTTATGATGATATTGAACGAAACTTACGGATTTACTGGCGAAGGGGCACTGGTTGCACCGCAAGCTAATGCAATGGCGGCAGTTATACAGCCTTTGATGGATCAGCAGCCGGCACCATGGACACTTTATATTGTTGGAGCAATACTCGCACTTGTATTAACTATGATAAAAGTTCCTGCACTTGCATTTGCACTCGGCATGTACATTCCGCTTGAACTTAATACTCCTTTGCTTGTCGGCGGATTGATTGCTCACTTTGTTTCCACAAGAAGTAAAGATGAAAAAATAAATAATGCACGAAGAGAACGCGGAACATTGATCGCTTCCGGATTTATTGCCGGCGGCGCTTTGATGGGAGTTATAAGTGCATTTTTAAGATGGAAGGATTATAATTGGGTTAACGTTGAGTGGGCTGAATCGCATTCCGCTGAGTTGTTTGCAATAATTATGTTCTCGGTTATTTGTGTTTACATGATTTGGGACTCGCTGCGAGGAAAGCCGGAAGAGTAAGAAATGTAATGTCAGTCTGAGCTGTCCCGCTAGTGCGGGACAAGTCGAAGACTTAAGATTCTAGTACTAGAAACTCCGCTAATGAGAAATTTTTGGTGAATATAATTTAAGTAGAAATAAGATAAATGAAATTAAATGGTGCTCTATTTAAGGTAAAGAAAAAACCAAAAATAATATTCACATTATGTTTTTTGGGTGATCTGGATTCGCTTTTTGAATAGCGGAATTATAATTGATTTGCGGGGGACCATATTTCTTTTTAAGCCATCGAAGAAAAGAGTGAATTACTAAGCTATGATTTTTTTCTTCCACCATTTCTTTCACTGGGTTGGATAACAATCCCATTATTATAAAATAAAATGCATTATCTTTTTGAGAGTTTGAATATTCGAAAAGAGTTATAAAGAAATTCCCTTGTTCTAAATCTGTTGCATCGAAAATGATTGAAAAAAATTGTTGGTTTTCGTAGTAGGCATCACAACGCCATAAATATTTTGGCATTCTTTGAAATAAAATTTCCTTCTTTCTGATATTGCCTATTCTAGTCTCTTGACGAATATCTTTCTTAAAATCCGAGAGATGAGTCAAATAAATTTTATAAATCAAATCATTTTTCAATGGAAATTCTGAAGCTAAGGAAAAATGTTTTATCAAATCATCTATGTCTTTAATCGTTTGTTGTATAGTAGTCAGATTTATTCTTATTTTATGATAAAGAGGGGCTAATATTATATTCGGAATTGCAATGATTTTTCCCCTTTCACCATCATCATTAAGCAAGGATGTACTTAGATAAAATGAAAAATTTTGAGTTCTTTTCTCATCGTTTTTTAGTTTCTCAACGCATTGCACCGGGTTATTGACAATTTCCATCCTCGCATATGGGCCAACCTGATCATCGTGAACGTATATTTTAGTGATACGGTATGAATCGCATGAAAATCCCCAAACACTTTGGCAATTCTGGCCAAGTTCCTCCTTTCTATACCCGGTAATTGCCACAGCGTGTTTTTTATTGCGGTCATAATCCCAATATTCATTTTTATCGGAGTCAATCTTTTTATACACGAGGTATACAGTTAGCACTAAAGGAATTCTGGCCTTGAGATATGCACTAACTAAAGATGTTAATAAAAACGAATTTCTAATTTCTAGACCGTCACATTCCAACCCTATGTCCTTTATTGCTTGAGCCATTTGTTCATGAGTTAATCCACTTGATGGCAGTATTCTATCGAAGGAGGCATTAAAATTGGTTGCAATCTGAGTGATTTTAGACGGTGTTGGTACTTGATGGTTAAACAAGATAGAGGTGCCTTGGAAGGCGGTATATAATGCGGTGGTTGCACAAGCAGCAACCACATGGTCCTGTTCTTGGAATCCGAGGGATTCCACTGTAAGTGGAAGCCCAAAAAGATTAACTTTATATTCTCTTTTAATATAGAGTCGTCTATAATTCTTGCCCTTCTCAGTTTCTGGATATGGAACCAAACAAGTTTTGCCAATTATAGTAGAAGGCAATGGTTTAGCTATTATAAAACCGAGATAAGAATTATTAAGTTGGTCTAAAGTTATATTACCAGAGCCATTTATTAATAGATCTTCAAATTCTTTTTCATTGAATATTAAGTTGAAGAAATGAATACGAGTACATTTTCTTCGATACTTCTTAAAGCATCTTACATAGTAATTCTGATAGTCCTCTAGATAATCCTTATCAACGTATTTATATTCAGTTATAATTGTCCCCGATAGTTCTGCAGTATTAGTTATATGTGGGAAATATTGACTAAAATAATCAATATGACCCTTTAGTTCGAAGAACTGCTCTTTTACCCCTGTTTTTTCTGAGATTCTCGAGATTAATGACTTGATATCACCAAAGGGTTCAACATGATATAAGGGTGTAACATTCCCCATACTTGTAGACTATATCTCTTATATAATAATGTCGAATAAGAAAGCGCTAGATACTAACAGTTTCTTTCATTTTTTTAGCGCTTATCTGCCCAAGAGTACGTACTTTATCTTTGGTCTTTTTAGACTCAGATAATCTATCAGAAAGATTTTTTCTTTCCTTTTCAGAAGCAAGCCAAGAGATGAAATTCTTTAAATTATAAATTTCTTCTTTGCTTAGTTCTTTCTGTCCCATATATGTGTTCTCCATCATATTAAGGGTTGTTTTGATGTTTGGCTAGTAATTTATTTATTCTGATTAAGTATTATAACATTTTCAAATAGTATTGTCAAGCTTTTCCTGATTTCTCCTCCTTGACATTACTCAAGTTTTGTGCCGCGATAACACCAGATTCGCCAGGTGGTTTGAGTTCATCCTTTAGCAATCCAACTTTTTTCTTTCTTTTTAAAAATCCTGGAGTTAGACTTTTTACTATTTTAGAGGTTATACCTTCTTTTTCTTCCATTTGTTTCAGCTTAAATTATCAATATTTGCTTCTTTGGATCCAAAAAATTCTATAGATGAGATTTCATCTTTCAGAATTAAGATACCCTCAGAATAGTCGATTGGTTTCAGAAATTGTCCTGTCTCTGATATCTTCCAAACTTGTTCGAGGTAAAGTTCATTACCGTCTCGATTTGAGGCGGCAAGAGAATTAATGTCATATTTACCACCTACCCTGGAACCATTCTTTAAAGTTACTATTGTCCAGTAGCACACCTTCTCATGAAAAATTATCTCCCAAGGTCTTTTCCTAAAGTGAATGTTGGATGCTCGATGAAATTTAATTGATATGTAAAAAAGTGTTGGCCATATGGCCGGTAAAATAATGACTAGAAAAACGGCCCAAATCCAGAACCAGAAAGGATTATTCTGTGATAAATTTGAGTTGACTAATAAATAAACTAAATAACCAAAAACGGCATAGTGTATGGCGCTATATGCTATTGCGTCATAAACTGATTTAGAAAAATCTCTTTCACTAACTTCGAAGATTAAATCTTTTAATTTTATAATTATAAAACCAGGAATGAAAAAGAGAACAAAGTAATATAGATTAATTGCGATATTATCAGCAGACCAAACTTCCATTATTTTTCTTTAATTAAAATTAGTATAGGTTTGAACTCACCGACTCGGTAGGTAAATAATAATAATCTAAGGAATTATCATAAATTACTTACGATAAATACGTAGATAGAATAAAAAAGTCAAGAGGGCTTAAAAATAATGGCATGATATCCTGGCTGGCATTATCGGAAAGATATTTTTGGGATGGTAGTGGTGAAGACGAAAATTCCGCCAGGCTGCCCCTCAAACACTACGGTTGCCAGGGAGGCGGACAGGTAAGATTAAGAAATTGTTTGAGGAGTATTTGGTTTTGTGGGATGAGTGGAAATTTATTTTATTTGTTGGTCTAGTTTTGATATCAAAATTGGCATATAATCATCAAAGTTTTTATAAATATACCGATTAACATTATAATCCTTTATCAATTCAAGTATTACATCATTATAAACATAGCCTTGCTGCTTTTCCATTTGTAAAACCATTTGAGCAGCTTCTGCATAATTATTCTCTATCATAAAATAGGCGGTTAAACTACGAAGCATTGACTCACATAAGAATGTGCTTTTCGATGGGTCTGAAGTAGAAATTCTAAAATTGATTTTATCAATTTCGACTTTATACTTGTCGACAATTGGATTTAGAAAACTATGACCCAGTTCATGTCCTGCACCATAAAATATATAATCTTGTGCAGACATTTTGCCTTCTTTTAAATTTGATTGATTCGCATTTCCAAATTTTGCATCATTAACAACTATAAATTTTGGCGACAAGAAGAATACACTGTATGACTTATTTTCAGAATTGAACCAATAGGAATGAATATCTTGTTCCAGCAAACATATTACAAATTGGTAGTTATCTTTTCGAGAACCCCAAAAATCCTCATTGTAATTTTTAATATCTACATTGGAGATAGCATCTATTACTTCAGCAATCTTTTGTTTATAGTATGATTCATGATTTTCGATGAACTTATTAAAATTTGTAATTTTTGCGAAAGAATCGATAGTTTTTGTTAAGCTGTCTAAAATCAAAACTTTATTAGAATAACTGTCCTCTAATCCAAAACCATTTGCATTTAAAAAGTTTACGGATGAGCTATCATTTGTAAAATTATTATTAACAAACAATCCATTAATCAAAAGATGTGCATGATAGTTTTGTAAAACCCTGTTTACAAAAAGAACAGCATTTTGGTTGCGAAATGGTTCGAAAAATGAATTTATTTCCGATTTATATTGAAACTCAAAATTATTTAAATGATGTGAAGTACTTAAATAAGCCATTATATGAAATAACTCAAGTCTAGGTATAATCTGAATAATAATACTTTTAGTTTGAGATTCAATAGGTTTTAATTCAAGTGTATTTGAAAATCCCATTAAAAAAACGAACACGAATCCAATTGTAAAAAAAAACTTTGTCATGGTTATAATTTTAGTAAAATTTATTTCCTTTGAAATACATTGGTCGGTTGTTGGTAAAAGTTAGCAAATCAACCTCATCTCATCGTTGGCAACTTATCTAATTTTTTTAAGGAGTTCAAGGGACGGGGGAAATAAAGATTCCGCCTGAGGCGGATAGGTAAGATGAAGATAAAGAGTAAGATTAAGACTATCTGCGTAAATCTGTTAAATCAGTGTCATCTGTGTGCTATTGATTTCTTCGCTTTTTGAAATATCGTGAAATAAAATTATGTTTTACTCAAAATTTCTAGGATTATGATTAAATCGCTCCTCATACAAGATTACGCACTGATTGAAAAGATAAATGTTGATTTCAATTCCGGCTTAAATATTATAACAGGGGAAACCGGTGCCGGTAAA
>JBGSOQ010000388.1:0-5575 GCA_041739035.1 Ignavibacteriaceae bacterium
ATCAAAACAAATAATAAAATATTTTTCATTTTACGCTCTTTTATTTTAAAAGAATCATTTTTTTTGTTTGAACAAAATCCTGTACCGAACTTGATTCGGGAGCACCAACACGAAGTTGATAATAATAAATCCCGCTTGCCAATTGGCGGCTGCCGACTGAAGACTGGAATTCCACCTCATAGCTTCCTGCTGGTTTGTACTCATCTACCAAAGTAGCTATTAAATTGCCTAAAACATCGTATACTTTCAAGGTTACTAACCTCTCCCTATTTCCCTCTCCTTGGTAAGGAGAGGGATTTAAGGGTGAGGTCGGAATTGTAAATCTAATCTTTGTACTAGGATTAAACGGATTGGGGTAGTTTTGGAATAAATTCCAATTAAATACTTTTAAATTCTGAATATCATTTATTGAGGTAAGTGGGGAGATTGTCTTATATAATCCCCCATTTGATACAGAACAATACAAATAACCAGAGGAATCAAAGAAGGAATAATTAACATTTCCGTTTAGGGAAAGGCCAGCCGTTACCTTTTCCCAATTTTTTCCTTGGTCAGAGGATAAAAGAATACCAAATGATGATAAACCGATACAAATAAAATCTCCAAATGCGCTTATAGAACAAGCTGAGCTATCTGAGATTTTTAACCAGTTATCGCCATAGTTGGTTGAATGATATACCCCAGCATTGTTCCCTTCTTGAACATAATAAACGTTTCCGTTTACACCAGAAGCTAGAACTGAGTATTTATAATCAGTTTCAACTGAATCCCTAATTTGTAGGAACATGCTATCAATCGAATTTGATTTGAAAAGTTTATTATTAGATGCAGCATAAATAATTCCTTCTGGTGTAATAGATAGACTTGAAATCCAAAAACCCAGACCATTACTAATTGTTTGCCAGGACGTTCCCTTATCAGTAGTACGTTTTATATAATCATTTGTACCTACTAATATGGAACCATCTGAATTTTTTGCCATACACAAAAGTACATACTCGGTACCGCCGTAACTTGTTGTTGAATCCCAAGATGTTCCAAAATTGGTAGACTTGAAGATGCCATTTCTATAAGTGCCTGCATATAAGATATTTTCTTCATCAATTACAATATCAGATAGCAATGGAGGACCAAGATTCGTCCATGAATCATCATTATTAAATTTTTGCATTCCTCCATAAGTAGAAACAAATAACTTATTATCTGATGAAATTAAAGCAGTTTTAACTGTACCAATTGGCAATCCAACATTTTGCCAAGTGTTTCCTAAATCAGTTGATCTGAAAATACCACCATCTGTCTCTGAAGCTGCAATAAGAACATTTTGGTGATTTATTTTCAATCTGTAAATGTTTTTGTTTATCAAACCATTATTTAACAGTTCCCAAGTTTTACCATTATCTGACGAACGATAAACTCCATTTTTCATTGTACCAGCAAAAATAATTCCCGATGTATCCATTACAAGCGAATAAACAACCTGATCATTTAGTCCCCTTTGTATCCATGAATCACCTCCGTTATCTGAATAATAAACACCATGTCCATTCCATAGATAACCTGTTCCTAAAAATATTTCAGTACAATTTTTAATAAGAATAGAGCTGACAGGTGCAGAAGGTAAGCCATTTGAAAGAGTAGTCCAGGTTAAGCCATAATCTGTTGACTTATAAAGTGAATCCCAAGTTCCAACATAAACTGAATTCGAGCAGTCAATAGTAAGTGACAATGTTTGTAAACGTTTCAAAAAAGTCCAAGAATCGCCATTGTTTGTAGATTTATATAGCCCCGCATGATCTCCGTCGCCCACGTAAGTATTTGCATTATTATCGAATGCAAATACCCATCCCTCAGAACTTGTAAATCCATTATTTATCGAGGACCAACTTAATCCATAATCCGTAGATCGATAAATCCCTGCTCCATTAGTTCCTAAGAACAAATGATCTTCAGAATTAATTCCTAATCCAAAAAAATCAATCCACCAAGAAAAATTATCTGTAGGCATTCTATCCCAAGAAATTCCATTATCCGTAGACATATAAACTCCATTGGCACCAGCATTATAATACACTGACACAAAGATGTCACCCCGACTTGATAAAGCTATATCACCAACGTTCCCGCCATTTGGTCCATCGAGTGACTGAAATGAAATTGATTGGCTAAAAGTATAGTATAAAAATGAAATTATAATCCAGATAATCACAATTAAAAATTTCATTAAGCATCCGTATTCAAATTCTTTATCTATCAGATTTTTTTTATCTAATTAAAATCATTTTTTTTGTTTGCACAAAATCCTGTCCCGAACTTGATTCGGGATCACCAACTCGAAGCTGATAATAATAAATCCCGCTTGCCAACTGACGGCTGCCAATTGAAGACTGGAATTCCACTTCATAGGTTCCCACATGTTTGTATTCGTCAACCAGAGTTGCAATTTCGTTACTTAAAATATCATAAACTTTTAAGGTTTGCCAACTGCCTATTGGTGACTTCCAACTGATTTTGGTGCTTGGATTAAATGGATTTGGGTGGTTTTGAAACAATTCAAAATGATTAGGAAGATTATAATTATTCACAGAAATGGAAGTAACTCCGCCATTTTCAGTTTTGTATATTCTTCCAGACCTGCCGACTGCATATCCAACATTCTCATTAACCATAGAAATTGAGGCAAGATTATCATGAACTGGTAACTGATCAGACCAGGTAAATCCTCCATCAGTAGTCTTGGCTAGTGTGGGTCCATAGAACATACCAACAAACCATCCAATTTGGGAATTAATCATATGAATTTCATAAAGACTAGAACGGGTAAACTGAGTAATATCATCTCTCACCCAAGTTTTTCCACCATCAGTCGTTCTAGCTAATACAGGTTCAACTCCCACTCCTCCGACAACCCAACCGCTATCCAAAGACGTAAACTGAATATCTGAGCAGGGAAGATATGGCCTCGATGGAGAAATTGAACGCCCTACGCTATCCTGAAATTTCCATGAAAATCCACCGTCGGTTGAATGATATACCCAACCCCTTGATGAGACAGCCCAACCATTAAGAGAATCGACAAACGAAATGCCGGCGAAACCACCTCCATTTGGTAAAAATATCGAAGCAATTGTGTTCCAATTCAATCCTCCATCAGTTGTCCTTCTCACTACACCACTATCATATGAGGGAGGAGAGCCACAGGCCGCAAATCCAAGTTTTTCATTCACAAACTTAAAATCAGAATAGTAATAGTGGCTGGTATCAACATTATACCATGTTGAGCCGCCATCAGATGTTTGGAGAATGCCTCGCATGGTGCTATAATCTGCATACATTGCTGTCAAAGAATCTATGGCAAAAAGCGCTTCGCATCCACAGTGAGTGGCACTTAATGAGATAGTATCTTGAATTTGCCAGTTCAATCCTCCATCAGTAGTTTTATAAACAAAATTACTTCCTACTACCCAGCCAGTCGTTTCCGATGCAAATCTTACCATACAAAGATCTTCTGTTGTAGGTATTGAAGTTTTATTCCACTGAGCGTGTACAAGAGCTTGCATCAACACGAAAAACGTAATGTTTATACAGCATATAAATATTTTTTTCATTTTGACTCCAAAAATTATTTACAATTAAAATAATTAATTGTTAACTAATTTCCTGTTACATACGGGAAATTCATTATCATTTCTTCTTTAAACGCAAATGGTCGCAAGCTTTCAACCCAATTAACTCTGCTGTAAAATAAAGTATTTGCCCCAAATAAAATCGATTTTGCATCATAGCCAAGCAAACGTAAATACGCAACAATCTTGGCACTTACTTGACCATTAACATCATAAACTGCTACAGTTTGGTTTGTTGGAATCGTCTGTAAATCATTAGCTGATCTCAAATCCATAATCGGAAGATAA
Source organism: Ignavibacteriaceae bacterium (assembly GCA_041739035.1). Classification (GTDB taxonomy): domain Bacteria; phylum Bacteroidota; class Ignavibacteria; order Ignavibacteriales; family Ignavibacteriaceae; genus XYD12-FULL-36-8. The sequence goes on from JBGSOQ010000388.1 coordinate 3,915, forward strand.
TGAACTGCTGAAGGTAAGTGACCTTGGCTTGCGAAAGGTCCTTCTAGAGCATGAGCTTTATACAAAAAATTACTGCCGAAGCAAATTATAAAATAGTTTTTAAAGGCGTTATTTAAATAATTATAATATTTATACACAGACTCAATTTTTACTGACGCTTGTTCATCAGCTAAAGTATTAAAATTATACTTCGGAAAGCTCGATGTATCTTTTGGATTTTCATTAAAACCGGCAGCTAACAAAAAGTTAATTCGCTCTTCAAGTTTTTCTTTTATAGTTCTGCTACCATTCTGAAGGCTGATTTGCGATAATCTGGTCAGAGGTGGTTTAGAAAAATCTTCATTGGTAAAATAATTTGATTCTCCGGGTCCAGTCATAAAATCTCTCCTCGAATCTAACCAGATAGATGCAAAATCGTTATGCCAAACAGCCATTCCGTATTCAATTGAATAAGCTTTTGCATATCCATCCAACTTTAGTAAAGCGGTATAATATGCCGCTGATTGTCCGCTTTCACTTATGATCACAATCTTAGGGTATAAACTAATGTTCCGGCTTTTAACGAAATCCAATAAGTTTTTAGGATCAACATTGTTTGCGTTTTCTATGTGGCCAATTATAAAATCACTTGATGATCTGACATCAATAATTAAATATGAATTTCGATTCGCATAAACTTCTTGAGCGGAAACGAATTCATCTATCTCCGTTGAATTAATGTAATCCCCATGTGATTCAAGATAAACTAATAGTTCAATCGCACTTTCAGTTTGAAAATTTAATTCGGGAGCAATTCTATCATCCAGGCAGCCAAATAACGAAAAAACCAGCAAACCAATCAACCAGAATTTGATAATAATTTCTTTCATTGATTCACCGATATTATTGAGCTTTTATTTCTTCCAATGAACAAACCTATTACTTTATCACCTCTTACATTCCAAGCAATTGGGTCCCCGCCTTGAATAAATGAATTGGTAATTGGTTCATTGTTACCTCTGGTTTTAAAATAGTCGGAGTAAGTCCTATCAAATGCAAAAACTTGGATATAAGTTAGGCTTCTGTAAAGTTCTGTTCGAAATTGCTCTGGAATATCTTGGGTTCGTGATATTACAATATCATTAAAATCAGAGTTAGGAGCTTCAACTATCGAATGAAAATCCGAAGAGCCGGCTGCATAACCATTTTGAGAGTATGCCACATAAAAAACTGAACCGTAACATTCATTTGGTCTTGAAGCAATATAATTATTGACATATATATTCGAATGAAAAACGGCATTATCTATTCTAGGTTCCTGAGGCACAAATGTGCTTGCGTAAACAGATTTGCCACCGACTTTTGCAAAAAGTTCATAGCTCGCTCCGGTTTTAATTCTTATAGTATATAATGGTTTATATATACCGTCAGCAGTGTAGTGCAATGGTATAATTTGCACGCCATTAACTCTCAAATATGCAAAAACATCTTTCAGTTCAGCTTGCTTTATATCGTACGTTAAATCTAGAGGAAGAGTTCTTGTGAATGTCACCCCGGTGAAAATCGAATCGGCAAATAGTTCACCTTTTACAACAACATATTCTTTATAACCAAGATCTACATCTACTATCTCGGAATTTTCGCATCCGAAACAAAAAAGTGCAATTATAAAAATCAATAAG
>JBGSOQ010000414.1:0-34902 GCA_041739035.1 Ignavibacteriaceae bacterium
TCGAGTATTTTAATTCATTAAATCTGCTTGATAAAAATTCAGTCTTAGCACATTGCATACATGTCAATAAAAATGAAATAAATCTTCTCAAGAAAAAGAATGTTAGAGTCGCTCATTGTCCGTCTTCCAATTTGAAATTAGGTTCAGGTTTTGCGCCAATTCCAATTTTCTTAAAAAAAGGAATCTCGGTTTCACTTGGAGCGGATGGAGCTCCTTGCAATAATACTCTAAGTATTTTCAATGAGATGCGGTTAGCTTCGCTAATTCAAAAACCCAAATTTGGAGCGACAGCAATGGATGCTGAAACAGTTTTTAGGTTAGCGACAATTGAAGGTGCTAAAGCGCTGCATTTAGAGGATGAAATTGGAAGTATTGAAGTTGGGAAAAAAGCTGATCTTGCTCTGCTTAACTTAAATGAAGCAACTCATCCAATACATTATGACGATGAGAATATTTATTCGAGAATGGTTTACTCTGAATCCGGAAGTAATGTGAAACATGTGATGATAAATGGTAAATGGATTGTGAAAAGCAGTAAATCTAAAATCTATGACCAAAAAGAAATTATATCACGGGCAAAAACCGAATTGAAGAAATTATTAAAAAGAGTTTGAGTGAAAAACTTGGAATTATTATGGATTTTTCTTTCTATGAAAAAGTCATGAATATGCCCCAAGTATTTAGTTCTTAACAGGACTAAAGGTAAAATATCTAAGAATAAATAGCTGTGTCCCGATAGGAACAAAATATTTGTAGAACAGTTACCCCCTTTATAAGTTAAAAGTCCCATCGGGACGAAATATTATATTTTGGTTTGGACAGATATAATTTTTATGGTAAGGTGATAAGGTCAAATGAGTTCTTCATATTTTGTTACTAAGGTAATTGATTTAAAGGGCTTAATCGGCAATTTCTATTTTTAGAAACCTTCGAAACATGATACAAACTAAAGAATATAACCTTATCAGCTTTTTTTCTTTGGATACATTGGGTCAATAATTTATTAACAAATAAAGCTAAAACTTATTTGGAAAAGAAATTTCAGAAACAAATAAACATCAAGCGTAAAATTATTTTCGCAACAAAAAATAACGGTAAACTGAAGGAAGTTTCACATATTTTAGGTGAAGAATATTTTGAATTGCTTTCTCTAAATGATTTTAATAATCTTGCAGAGGTTGTTGAAGACGGAAATACTTTTGAGGAAAATGCTATCAAAAAAGCTAAGTATATCTTTGAAATACTTGGTATGCCTGCTTTAGCAGATGATTCAGGATTACTTGTTGAGCAATTAAACGGTGAACCCGGAATTTATTCAGCAAGATATGCGGGTGAAGCTGCATCCGATGAAGAGAATAATGCTAAATTAATTGGTAAGCTTTTATCTTTTCCTCAGCCGCATACGGCAAAATTTGTTTGTTCTGCAGTTTATTATGATGGTAAAGCTTTACTGAAAGCTTCCGGTGAAATTGTTGGTCAAATTATTCACAAGCCGAGAGGCAAAAATGGATTTGGTTATGATCCTCTATTTCTTCCCGATGGATTTAATCAAACTACAGCTGAACTTGATCTCGATGAAAAAAATAAGATTAGCCATCGTTCAAAGGCATTTAATTCACTATTAAAATTAATTAATGAAAGAGGGTAAAATGAAAAAATTAATATTACTTTCTTTAGCAGCCGTAATAATACTTAGTATTGGGGCTTGCAAGAAAAGTGAGTCTGATAGTCCCACATCACCAGAAACTACTGATAATTATTTTCCTAATAATGAAGGTTCGAATTTTACGTATTCCTACTTAAGAATAGACTCAACAGGCCAACATACTGGAACTAGAAACACAATTTATAAAGGCAGTACTACAATTTTGGGAACAACTTACAAAATTCAGATTGATTCATTGAACTTGAATGCCGTTTTACAAGTTGATTCATCCTTTTTTCGAACAACCGCATCAGGAGCATATTACTTTATTGATACTACTGGATTTGCTGCCTCTATAACTGATCCGTCGTTAATTCCATTAATTCCTTTTGTTACAATTGATAAAGAACTTTTAGCATATTCATCACCTTTGCAGGCAGGAAATAGCTGGCCGGTTTTTAAGATCAATTTAACATCTCCCGTTTTCGTAACAGTTGTTGATGTTTCAGCTCTAGCAATTGGGACTGAGTCAATTGTTTTGAATCTTCAGAGCGGTCAGTCAAGCAAAGAAGCGATGAAGGTAAAACTCACATTGACGCTGCGCTTTAATCCATTATCACCAGTTGTACAAACGTTTACAGCTAATGCTTGGTTAATAAATGGTATTGGTCCCGCAAAGTGGGATGGAAGCGGTACTATCGTGAATTTTTTCACGGGTTTGGGAATCGATTTTGCAGATACGACTACAGTAGTTCAGCAGAGTTTAATCGATTACCAGATTAAGTAATTCGTTTTACTTTGTCGCAATTACAACCTGCACTATTCCTAATGACAGACTGTGAGATTCAATCCTCCTAAATCCTGCAGATTTGAGAAAGTGAGGTATATTTATTTTCTCATCAAACTCCTCTACGGAATCCGGTAAGTATTGATATGCACTTTTATCTCTGGAAATCATTCCTCCTATCAAAGGAAGAATTTTTTTAAAATAAAATTTGTAAGCGAATCTGATAATCGGATTAGAAGGGAGGCGAAATTCTAAAATTGTGGCTTTGCCTTTTTCTTTAAGAACATCATGAAAAGATTTAAAACCCATTTGAATGTCGTAAAAATTTCTAACTCCAAAAGCTACTGTGATGTTTGTAAACGAATTATTTTTGAATGGCATTTGCTCAGCTACCATTTGTACTGTTCTACCGATAATCCAATCACTTTTTTTTGAGAATAATCTCAGCATGTTCTGAGAATAATCTGCGCCAATTATTTTCTTTACTCCCATTTTATAAGCATCAATTGCAAAATCACCTGTTCCGCAAGCAACATCTAGGAGTATAGATTGATCATTTAGTTTTGAAAGTTTTAGTGCTTTTCTTCTCCAATAGTAATCAATTCCAAAACTGAGAAGATGATTAAGCAGATCATATCTGAAGGCAATGCTGTCGAAAATCTTTTTTACATTCGATTTTTTATCAGTCATAAGAAATTTTAGAATCCCCAAGTTTCAGTTTAATTTCTGCTCTTCCCGTTAATCTACTCCACCAATTAAAAATAAATGGAGAAGTTAAAACACAAAACATCATAAAAATCAATCCGCCAATAAGATCAATGACATAATGATACCGCAAATAAACAGTGGCAAAGATGAGCATCATTCCAATTGGAACGAGGAAAAATCGCGAGCGGCTCTTAAGTTTTATTGAAAGATAAATAACTACAAGAGTAATCATTGTATGCCCGCTTGGAAAAACATCTCTTTGAACAATGCTCTCTGGATTTGGTGTTCCTCGTGGAATTGATTCGACTGTATTAGTAAAATCGCGCAGAAAGTTAGTTAAAAATAATCCTGGCAGCTCAATATTTTCATGCTGAAAATCATGAAGTGTAAACCGTGGACCAATTGCAGGTAAAGTAAAATAACCTATGTATGAGAGAAAAAATCCATAAATCACTGTAAAAAGAGCAAAATCAGTTTCTACTATTTTTCTTTTTCTAAGCAGCGCTATTCCAAGAATTATAGGGAGAAAATAAAACATACCATATATTATTTGCAATATTTCAGTTATTAACGGATGAGAAAATTGATGAAGGAAAACAGTTGGGTCAACTCCGAATAACCATCTATCTATATCAATAAGAAGCTGGTCATAGTCATTTGGTCGAAGCGGTCTGAGTAAGAAATAAATCTCTTTAAATGTTAAAAGAACTAATGGAATAAGATAAAGGTGATGGATAATTCGTAAAATTTTATAACGATATGTTTCAGCCGTATATGCAAGTATGAAAACAAAAATTATTATGAGAAAATTAATAACAATGAACGTTTTCCAATTTTCTATAAGGTTGTGGAATAAAAGATTTAGGATGATTAAAAATACGTAAAAACCTATCACGATAAAGTCATAAGCTTTTAATTTAGATATTGCGGGAAAGTCTTTCGGCATTAAGCTTTGAGGTTATATTACTTGGATTTTTTCAGATATTTATCATCAATTTGCGTGAAAGCAAACTCTGCGAGGGTATTAAAGTCTGCGATCGAAAGCTGTTCAGCACGTGATGACAAGTTAATTCCTGTGTTATTAAAATTTAAGTGACTAAATATACTATTCTTGAGAGAATTATAAAGCATTTTTCGCCTGTTTCCGAAGGCAGCTTTCACAACTTTTATAAATATTTCATCTTCTTTTTTATTCTTAGAGCTCTCCTTAAAACTTAAATGAATAACAGCTGAAAAAACCTTTGGGTGCGGGTAAAAAACATTTGGAGAAACTTTAAAACAGAGTTTTACATCAGCAAAATTTTGAACTATAACTGATAGAATACTATAATCTTTACTTCCTGGTTTTGCAATAATTCTTTGTGCCACTTCGTGCTGAATCATCAAAACAGAATCTTGAATTATTTCTTTATTTTCAATCATCTTAAAAATAATCGGGGAAGTAATATTGTATGGAATGTTACCAATAATACGAAGTTTTTTTCGATACTCCTCAAAAAAATCTTGGAGATTGATTTCCAGGAAATCGTCTGAAATCAAGTTTAGTGCAGGAAATTTTGCGGACAGTATTTCCACATTTCTTTTATCTATCTCAACAGCAATAAGATTTTTTGATTTTTCAAGCAGCAAGCTAGTAAGTGCACCCTCACCAGCTCCAATTTCAATAATCAAATCATCAGTCGTGGGCGAAATTTCCAATACTATTTTGTTAATAATATTAGCGTCTTTGAGATAATTTTGTCCGAATCGCTTTATTGGAAATTTTGGTTTCATTGTTCAGTCATCAGTTAAAGGTCAGTTTAATCTCAAATCTTTTATACAATAATGCTTTGCAAAACATAAGATTTCTTAATAATTTTTCAAACAGAAGGAAGAAAGATTTAATTTAACTGCGAGGTGTTTTTGAATTCAAATTCTATAGTAAGCATTGATATGGGCGGCACAAAAATATTAGCCGCTGTAGTAAACTCTAAACAGGGAATTATAGCTCGCGCGAAAATTGCCACTAAATCAGATTCAAGTGAGAAGGCTTACATTGAAAGTTTGGCAAAAATCACACATGAAGTTATATCTAGTTCTGGAGTCAAAGAATCGAAGATAAAAGCCGTATGCCTCGGCATTCCTGGTTCTGTTAATCCTCATACTGGCAGAATTGGTTTAGCTCCGAACCTGAGCCTAAAGAATTTTTTTATTAAGGAAAAATTACAAAAGAAAATTCCTTACCCTGTTTTAATTGAAAATGATGTGAATCTTGGTGCATTAGGCATTAAGAAATTTGGTGCGGGGAAGAAAAGTAAAAACATGCTGGTTATGTTTTTAGGAACCGGAATAGGCGGAGCATTATTTTTTGATGGAAAAATTTATCGGGGTACAAATTTTATAGCAGGGGAAATTGGACACACAAAAATAATAGAAGATGGCCCGCTTTGCGGCTGCGGGAAAAGGGGTTGTTTTGAAGCCGTTGCAAGTCGAACAGCTATTGTGAGAAATATACTTTCAGATAAAAGAACTAAAAAGAAAAGTATCATTGGCAAACTTGTCTCATCTAGAGAGAAAATAAAAAGTAGAACTCTTGCTGATGCAGTGAAAAAGAAAGACAATATTGTAATTGAGCATTTAAGAAATGCATGTGATATTATTGGAATGGTTTCTGCAAATGTCAGTAATCTATTAAATGTTGATACGATAGTTTTCGGGGGTGGTTTAATTGAGGCGCTTGGCAATAAAATGCTGCCGATGATAAAAAAATCTTATAGTGAGCATGTACTAAGTGATGCTGCAAAAGGTATAAAAGTACTTAATAGTAAGCTTGCAGATGATGCTGCTTTGTATGGAGGGATTGCATTAGCTGAAGAATTTTTGGGAGTAAAAGTTTAAGTAAAACTCTCCTCAATTTTTTGAAGTTCATTAGAAGTCTTTTCCCACTCACCGAGGCATTGTTCAAGTTCATTTTTATTCTTGTTCAACTCTGCAGTTTTTTCATTTGCGAATCTTATGTCATTATAAGTTTCGGGTGAGAATAATATCGCTTCCAATTCTTTTTGATTCTTTTCCAAATCAACGATTTTTTTTTCTAATACTTTAATTCTTTGCTTTAAATCTTTAGTTGATGAATACAGTTTTTGCCTTAGCGCCGCCTCACGTTTTTTTTGCATTTTTTTATTTTCAGCAGACGATATCTGCGTGTTAAGATCATTTGTACTGGCTTCATGCTGGCTAATACTCTTCTTATAAAGAAAATAGTCAATTCCCCCTTCAAATAGCGAAACAGTTTTGTTTTTTATTTCAACAGTTTTACTTACAATTGGTTTAAGGAAATCAATATCATGTGAGATGAGAACTATTGAACCGGAAAAATCTATCAGTGCCTTTTGCAGTATTTCTTTGGAAGTTATATCAAGATGATTAGTGGGTTCATCAAGAATAATTAGGTTTGAACTTGTTAATAAAATTTTTGCTAGTGCTACGCGACTTTTTTCTCCGCCTGAGAGAACTCCGACTTTCTTAAAAACATCATCGCCTGTAAAAAGGAAAGAACCTAAAAGACTGCGCAAGCCGCCGATTGTTATTTTATCTGATATGCCCATCAACGTTTCGAGAATATCTAAATCAGGATTTAGCTGATCTGCAACATCCTGAGCATAATGAGCGATCATTGTATTGTGTCCGATAATTCGCTTACCGCTGTCGGGAGGCAAAATTCCCGCAATGATTTTAGATAAAGTAGTTTTACCTGCTCCATTAGGTCCTACAAATGCAATCTTATCGTTACGATTGATTGTAAAATCAAGTTTTTCAAAAATAATTTTTTCACTGAATGATTTACTTATTCCCTTAAGTTCAATATTTACTTTCCCGCTGGAAGGTGCTTCGGGAAATCTTATTTTAATTTCTTTTTTTTCTGAGGGAAGCTCTAATAACTCGATTTTTTCTAATTGCTTAATTCGGCTTTGAACCTGCTTTGCTTTTGTAGCTTTGTATCTAAATCTTTCAATAAATCTTTCTGTCTCTTTAATTTTTTTCTGCTGCATTTCATATTGATTTTCGAGTAGCTCATTTCTTTCTTCTTTGAAACTCAAATAAGCATCATAGTTGCCTTTAAAGTTGGTAATCTTATTCAGAAAAATTTCCAAAGTTCTGTTTGTAACCGAATTGACAAAGTATTTATCATGAGATACAATAACCAAGGCGCATTTTGTGCTGTTGAGAAAACTGATAAGCCATTGAAGTGAATCAAGATCGAGGTGATTAGTCGGCTCATCCATTAAAAGGATATCATTTTGCGAAATTAAAATTTTTGATAGCGCTATTCTCATCTGCCATCCGAGAGAGAAAGTATCAGTAAGCTTCTCGAAATCATCTTCGAGAAAACCTAATCCCATTAATATTTTTTCAACTTTTGAAGATGTGCTGTAATAATCTAATTCTTCAAGACGGTTATGGACATCTCCAAGCTGATAAGCCAATTCTTCACGGTCTTCATCATCTAAATCCCGCATATTCATCTGCGAAAGAATTGCTGCTTCCTTATCCTTCAATGAAGTAATATCAGTTAATGCTGAATGGGCTTCCTCAATCAGTGTTTTACCTTTATGAACAACATTATCTTGAGGAAGATAACCTATGGAAATGCGTTTTTGTTTATGAATTTCTCCTGACTCGGGAATGATTTCCCCGCTTATTATTTTAAGCAGGGTTGATTTACCTGAACCGTTTGCACCAACTAAACAAATCCGATCATTTAAATGTATTTTATAGTTAAAATCTTTAAAAAGATATTTTCCGCCGAATTGAACCGAGACATTTACAAAATCAATCATCTTAAGTCGGCAGAATTATGGAGAGAAATGTTAAATCATTTATTTCGCAGAACGGCAACTTTAGAGGTCGCAACACTATTTCCTTCTTTATCATAAGCTATAATTAAATAAATTCCGCTGCTAACTAATTTTCCATCAAAATCTTTACCATCCCAGTAAGCAACTCTTCCGCCCGGAGAAGAAAATCCATTTATAAGCTTACCACTGATACTTAAAATTTTAATTTCTGAATCTTTAATTAGTCCGTCAATGGTCAGAAGTTCATTTTTATCATTTACCAAAAGCGGGTTTGGATAGATAAAAAGCTCCGTAAAACTCTCGAGCGGTTTCACAGCCGGAGTTTCAAATGAGGTTAACCCGGCATCAGTTCCCACATAAACTATTCCTTTGTTTTCATCAATAGCAATGCTTCTAATTACATCGGCGAGCAATGGGCTGTTTCTTGAATCGTACGTTGCTAATAGTCGCGAGCCATCAGAATTTATCAAAAGCAAACCTTGATTTGTGCCAATCCATTTTTGATTGAGTGGATCAACTGCAATGCAATTTATAGTCTGCTGCCTTAAAGCAAACACCGAGCTCATTCTTACAGATGGATTGCTTGAAAGTACTGATGAAGAATTTGTAATGACATTGACTCCCAATGCCGTTCCAATCCATAAGTCCCCTCGGCGATCCGGAACAATACAATTCACAGTGTTGTCATTAAGTCCGTTTGATTTATTAATGAATCCTGAAATATCATCATTCGCGTTATCATTAGTCTTGTTCTCGTTAAAATAAACAAGGCCTGCTTTACGTTCATCCTGGATGCAAAACCATTTTGTATCGTATTGATCAACGGTTAAATTAAGATGTAAACCGTAGTTCTGATTTAGTTCAGCCGGTATTACAAAACTATACCACAAACTGTCTCTAGTAAGCAAACTGATAGTTTTTCTGTCTGCAGCGCCCCAATTTAATATCCATAGATTACCTTTAGAATCTGTTCCAAACCCTGTAACCACAACAAATGCTGGATCAGTTGGTATTCCCTGCATCGGCATATTGTCAGATCTAAATACATCCAATTTGGTGTCTTGAATTCTTACAAAGCCAAAACCCCAGCTCCCGATATAAGAAATATTATCCGGAGCACTATAGGTTGTATGGTAATCATTATTTGGTAAGGGTGCATTCGAAACACTTGTAGTTTGCCATGTATTTCCATCAAAGCTATAAAATCCAACGCCGCGGCCATCTTTTCCGCTAGCGCACCAAAGCACTCCTTTCTTATCAACGCTCATACCGGGAAATTGATTAGCTTCGGGGCCATTAGGCACGAAAATTTTATAGATGTTACCCTCTTCAATTTTAATTACACCCTTTGAACTTGTAGCAAATAACCCTGAGTTTGAACTGCTGATTCTCTTTATCTCAAACGGGCTTGAAAAAATTGTTGATAAAATTCCTTGATAATAAACGCTGACTGAATTCCCATGAGATATTATTAATGAATCGTTTGAAACGAGAATATCTATTATGCTGATGTTGGTAAAGCTTGATAAAAATGGCTCCCAGGCAGATCCATTAAACATTGATAATCCCTTGTCGGTTGCGGCTATTATTTTGTTTTCAAATAACCTTATTTTACGAATTAGGTTGGATGGAAGTCCGTTGCTTGTAGTGTAAATATTCCATGATTCGGGAGCTGATAAGTTTGTTGCTCCTTCTTTCTGTACAGCAATACCAAATTCGGTTGAGGCATAGATCAAATTATGCTTGAATGTGCTGACTACCCTAATGTTAGATGAAAGATTACCGAATTTATAATACGTATCATAAAACACAAATGAGTTTGAATTTATGAGAGATAAACCAAATTCGGTTGAAATAAAAATTGTATCTCCCGAAACCCTAAGATCATTGATTTGTTTGTTAACTCTGTCTGAATTGTAAATATCAAGAATAGTACGAACTGAACCATCATTGGGATTAAAAACATTTAAAGCTCCTGAACTGCTGCCAAACCAAACTTTTTCATTCTCATCAACGCATGCTGCCGTTAAAGAAGTTGAAAATAATCCATCAGTCTTAGTTAATTTTTCATAATTATCTGATGATGCATCATAGAAAAATCCTCCTCCACCGGTTGCAGCCCAAACTCCGTTTTGTATTGCATGTATTGAGTTTACTTGCTTCATGTCGGTGTAGTTTTGCCAATTGGTAAGCTGTTGAGAATGAATACCTATCGGGAAGATCGATACGAATAAGATTGCAAAAATAATTTTCATTTTATTCTAATAATTATTGGAAATGAAAAGTAGAAAGATCTTATTCGAACCTCGAGTTGGAAATTAATTTGTTTTTTGAGAACTGTTTTAATCTAAAAATTTTTATTGCAAGCGGAAAGTTCAAAAATTTCGCCTATAATTTTTGAAATAAATCAGCCATTTCAATTGCTGTTAAAGCAGCATCCCAACCTTTATTGCCGGATTTTGAACCCGATCTTTCAATTGCCTGCTCGATCGTATCGGTAGTTAACACACCGAAAATTACTGGAATCCCATGTTTTAAAGATGTTTGCGAAATGCCATTTGCAACCGCTGAAGAAATGTACTCGAAATGGGGTGTTGCACCTCGTATGACGGTGCCTAAACAAATGATTGCATCAAATCTTTTTTGCAAAGCTAATTTATCCGCAGTAATCGGAATTTCAAATGCACCCGGTACTTTTACCACAGTTATATTTCTTTCCTCGCAATTGTGCCTGCGAAGACAATCTACCGCGGCTTCGAGAAGCTTATCTCCAATGAACTCATTAAATCTGCTTTGAATAATTGCAAATTTGTAGCTTGATGCTGATATTTTCCCTTCGATCAAATTCATTTTAACTCGATTAAAATTTTTATGCTGAATTTTTAATTAATCTGTTTCTCATTGCTTCTAACACAGATGAAGTGGTGAAATATTTTCCTAGGTTAGATTCATCCTCTCTTTTTCCACCATGAAAATCTGATCCGCCAGATTCTAATAAGAAATATTCGTTAACAATTCCTTTGTAGAATTTTACTTGATGAGCATTATGTGAAGGATGAATAACCTCAATTCCATCAAGGCCATCTTCAATTAATTCTTTTAGAAGTGATTCCGGCATATTGCCCGGATGCGCAATAAATGATAATCCGCCTGCATCACCAATAATTTTTACTATACTTTGTGGAGAAATATGAACCTTTTTTTCGTAGGCAGGACAATTATTGCCAATATATTTGTTAAAAGCTTCATAATAATTCGAAATCAATCCTTTTTCCAGCATTGCCTGGGCAATATGCGGCCGGCCAATTGCCGAACTTTTTGCCTGCTCTAAAACATCTTCAATGGAAATTGTGAATCCAATCGATTTAAGCTTGTTGACGATTCTTATAGCTCTTTTCAGACGTTCTTCACGGAAGAATTGAAGATATCGTTCAAGTTCTCTGTTATCCGGATCAACAAAATAACCGAGGATATGAACTTCTCTATCACCAATATCGGAACTAACTTCTAATCCAGGAATAACTTCTATTCCAAAATCTTTTCCAACAGCGGCGGCTTCATGAATTGCAGATAAATTATCGTGATCAGTAATGCTTATTATATCTAGACCGGCTTTTTTTACTTTTTGGATAAGTTCTATCGGGCCGTAATATCCGTCAGAATGATTAGTATGTATGTGTAGATCAATTTTATAGTTCATAAAGTTAGTTGTAGAGTTTTTTAAATTTCTCATAATCATTAATTCGGAGCCGGCTTCCTTCTAATTCAATTAATCCTCTTTTGGCAAAAGAATGAATGGTACGCGAAATTGTTTCTCTTGATGTACCTGCCATATTTGCGAGATCATGCTGAAAAGGAAGTCTTTCAATTTCAACTTTTCCTTGTTTTATTTTACCAATGTCATCCGCAAGTTGGAGAATTACCGTAGCAACTTTACCTTCAGCATCTCTTAAGGAGAGTGATTTTATTTTCATATCCATAGCACGAAGCCTTCTAGTCAATTCTTGAAGTAGTGCTACTGAAATTTCCGGATGTTCCTGTAAAAGATTTAGGAAGTCAGTCCGCTGAATTAAGAATAATTCCGTTTCTTCAATTGCAATTACACCGGCAGACCTGTTTAAACCATCAAGAATTGCCATTTCACCAAAAAAGTCGGATTCATTGAGGATGCTGAGAATAATCTCCTTACCGTCATCAGTTTCCCTCGAGACTTTGACTTTGCCCGAAATTATTACAAAAAGGGCTGATCCAGTCTCATTTTCTTGGAGAATAACTGCATCTTTTTTATAGAATTTTCTGCTTCCAAGTAAAGATATTTGTCTGATTCTCTCGGAATCTAACCCTGAAAATATTGGAACTGAATTTAAGAAATCGCTACTTTCCGCCATTTTTATCCTTTTATATTTAATCCTCAAATAATATAAATTTGAAGCTAATTAAAGTCAAATAAAACAAGCTATATAAGATAGCACTTTTTCAGTTCTTAAGGATAATTCTGAATAAAGTTTGGGAAGAAATTTCTTTTATTATAGCTATTTGAGTATTTTTTCACTCTAAATTTTTAATAAAACGGAGAATTTTTTGTTATGGGAATGATGGCAAAGATGAGAGGATTAGCTCCTGCTTTCATCATTACTGTTGGTGCTTTATTTGTTTTGTTCATGGTAATTTCAGATTCAAACGTAATGGAAGCGTTAGGCGGGCGAACAAATAATGTCGGTTCAGTAAATGATGAAGATATTTCTTATCAGGAATTTGTTAATGCGGTTGATCAACAAAGAGAAAACCAGAAAAAGCAAACTGGTAAAGATCTGGAAGAAAAGGACTTGGAGCAGCTCAGAGATCAAGTTTGGGATGCCTTAGTGACCCAAAAATTGCTTGCAGATCAGATTGATAAATTTGGAATAACTGTTTCAGACGAGGAAATAAAGGATATCATTTTAGGTGAAAATCCGCCAGAATTCCTTAAACAAAATTTTATAGATTCTACCGGCAATTTTAATCGCCAAGTTTATGAACAAGCTCTGTTTGACCCTAGAAACAAGGAGGCATTACTGCAGGCTGAAGAATTTGTAAGACAAAATCGTTTAAACGAGAAGTTACAGAGTTTAATCCTCGCATCAGTCAATGTTAGTGAGGCTGATATTAAAAATCGATTTAATGAACAAAACCTTAAACTGAAAGCACAGTATATTTTAACCGATCTGTCTTTATTCCCTGATTCAACAATTAAAGTTGACGAAACTGAACTAAAAAAATACTATAATGAAAATTTAGATAAATATAGAAATCAAGCTCAGAGAAAGCTGCAGTACGTTTTATTCTCAAACCAACCATCTGCAGATGATTCTGCTACTGTCAAACGCAATTTGGAAATTGTAGCAGATAAATTCAAAAAAGACACTTCAAGTTTCAAATCTTATATCGAAATTTATTCAACCGTTCCGTACACAAAAGATACGATGGCGCTAAATGCCTTCGCTCCTGCTGTGACCGATTTACTGGTAAAAACTAAACCAAATACTATTATTGGACCAATTGGAACTCCTGAGGGATACGTTCTTTATAAAATTGTAGCAGTTGTTCCATCAAATACACCTTTGGTTAAAGCATCACACATTCTGATAAATAACATGGGGAGTGATGAAAAAAATCTTGAAGAAGCAAATAAAGTTTATAATCAATTAATATCCGGCGCAGACTTTGAACAATTAGCAAAAGAGAAATCAGGTGATCCTGGAAGTGGAAGCAAAGGAGGGGACCTAGGCTGGTTTGGTAAAGGCGCAATGGTTCCTGAGTTTGAAAAAGCTGTTTTTTCAGGCTCGGTTGGGGTAATTCAAAAACCCGTTAAAACTAATTTTGGGTATCATATAATTAAGGTTACGGAAAAATCAAACAGCAAGTATGTTGTGGAAAAAATCGTAAATCCGGTTCAGACTTCAGCTTCTACAATTGATGCTAATCTAAACGTTGCTCAAGATTTTTCATACGTCGCTGATAAAAATGGGTTTGAAAAAGAAGCTAAGCTTATGAACTTTAATATGCAGGAAACCCAAGCTTTTATTAAAGAAGCTTACTCAATCCCTGGAATAGGTGTGAACAAAAGGTTAGTAGATTTTGCATTTGAAAACGGGTTGAATACGATCAGCGAGGTTTATAAAGTCACAAACGGATACGTGGTTTGCAGGATTTCGGAAGTTATTAACGAAGGGGCAAAACCTTTTGAGGAGGTTAAGAGCTTAATTCAGCCATTGGTAATTCGTGAAAAAAAATATGTAATGGCTAAGGACTATGCTTCAAAAATAAAAACTCAAGTTGATAATGATTTATTCAAAGCAAAATCCTTGAATGAAAAACTTATTGTTGATACAACCGGTCAGTTCAGCCCCAACGGCTCAATTCCTAAAATCGGAAGAGATTATGCATTCATTCATGCTGCAACGAAGACAGAACTAAATAAAGTAACAGATCCAGTTAAAGGCTTTAGAGGCCAATTTCTAATTAAGGTAACCGAAAGGTCTTCATTCGATTCAGCTGCATATTCAATTCAAAGAAATTCGATAAGAGATCAGCTTTTTCAGGAAAAAAGAAGCACGTATGTAAATCAATGGTTAGACAAGCTTAAAAAAGATTCGGATATAGTGGATAAACGATACGTCTTTTTTGGTCGTTAATTTTTATACTTCATTTTTAGCTGCCCTCATTCATATTGCTTATGCAGAATGGGGGTTTTTTATTATTGTTAAATGAATGTAGAAGCGCGCCTTTGTTTTTATGAAAATTAAAATATTTGTTCTGACAATTTTAATATTAAGTTCGAATACACTTGCTCAATTCAATAAAACTTTTGGAGTAAGTGTTAATGCCGTTTACAATACCAGCGCCAAAATTTATTTATCCCCGAATTCCTCCGATATTATTTTAAGAAATAATTCTTTCATTATAGAAAATTTTATTAACCCTTCAGTAGATTTTAGGTATAGGCTATTAGAATCAATAATATTAGGTCTCAATATTGAGTACATGACCACAAGTTCTGCAGGGCCAAATTTAACAGTGTTTCTCGGCAACAGCACAGTTACAATCGATGTAGAGGATGGTTTTTTGCTTATTCCTCTCGAATTCTCCGCATATTATCTACTTCCTTTTTCCACAGAACAGTTCAAATTTTTAATGGGTGGTGGATTGGGATATTACGTCGGTTCACACATCAGAAAATTTGGTGATGTGGAAGTATCAAATGCAGAAAGAAAAGCAGCCTATGGTATACACGTGAGCATTTCAATGGATTATCTTATCAAAGATTTTATTTCTGTTCGCGGGGAGATGAAATTTAGGGATCCTCAATTTACCGTGAAAAGTAAATACAACAAGAAAGAAGTTAATTATAATGGAAGTGTTATCGGGTTAGCACAGGATTCGTTTGATTCGAAGATAAATGTTGATGGAGTTACTTTCATTCTTGGCCTCGCCTTTCATTTTTGATTTGAATAGCCTATAATTTCAATATGAAGAATAAAATAATTTTTCTTGCTGGATTTATGGGAGCAGGTAAAAGCACGATCGGGCCTATTTTAGCCAACACCATTGGCTGGGATTCTTGTGACCTTGATTTGCTGATAGAGCAAAAAGTTGGCAAAAAAGTCAGGCAAATTTTTGATGAAGATGGTGAAGAGTATTTTAGGAAAATAGAATCTGAAATGCTGATTGAAGTATCAAAAAAAAATAATTTAGTGGTATCATTGGGTGGTGGTACAATGGCGAACGAGAATAATTTAGCGATTCTCAAAAACTCCGGCACTACAATTTATTTAAAAGCATCTACCGAATCTTTTTACAAACGATTAAGATATAAAAGAGATCGACCAAGCTTGGGTGTGAATGAGGCGGAAGATTTTTCAAAGGATAAACTAGTTACTAGAATAGATGATTTAATGACCAAACGAGCTAAGTTTTATGAGCAATCCGATATTATTGTCGATACAGATAACTCTTCAGTTGGAAAAACGGTAGATAAAATTGTAAAACTTATAACTCAAACAGATAATGAGAACAATTAGTGAAAACCATAACTGTAAATCTTAAAAATAATAGTTATCCGATCATGGTCGGTGACGGGATACTTAATAAACTTTTAGTTTTAATTAAATCAAGAAAGCTATTTCGTAATCTTTTTATTGTTATTGATAAGAATGTCGATGAACATTTTGGCGGTTACATAAGAAACTGTTTTGATAATCATGATGGAAAAAAATATTACTATTCTTTGAATGCAATTGAGAAATCAAAATCATTTGAAGAATTAAAAAAAATATATTCGAGTTTGTTAGATAAGCAGTTTGGGCGCGATACATTATTGATTTCTATCGGCGGGGGAGTTACAGGTGATTTAGCTGGCTTTGCTGCGGCCACATTCATGCGGGGAATACAGATTGTTCACATACCCACAACTTTAACAGCGTGTGTTGACAGCGCTATTGGAGGTAAAACCGGTATCAATTTCAACTATTACAAAAATATAGTCGGATCATTTTACCAACCGCAATTTGTGCTTTGTGACACTAGGTTTTTAGAGAAACTTCCCGAA
The DNA here is from genome assembly GCA_041739035.1 of Ignavibacteriaceae bacterium. Classification (GTDB taxonomy): domain Bacteria; phylum Bacteroidota; class Ignavibacteria; order Ignavibacteriales; family Ignavibacteriaceae; genus XYD12-FULL-36-8. Next base: position 16,566 of record JBGSOQ010000414.1, read on the forward strand.
ATTGAATTAGTTTCCGGTTTAGGGGAAATCATAAAGTATGCATTCACAACAAACCTTGATTTTTTTACGTTTGTAGAAGAAAAAATTGATTTGATTTTAGCCCACGATAAAAATGTTCTTGAGAGAATAATTACTGAATCAGTTAATTATAAAGCATCGGTTGTAAGCCAAGATGAAAAAGAACAAGGCTTGAGAAAGGTTCTAAATTTCGGACACACATTTGCCCACGCATTCGAAAGAGAATTAAAAAATAAAATAAAGCATGGTGAAGCTGTAACCGTAGGTATTGTTTGTGCCCTTTTTTTATCATATAAGAAAAAATTACTGCCTAAAGATTTGTTAGAGTTTTACCTAACACTTCCATTAAAAGTAAAGTTAAATAAAGTATTAAAAACAGTTAATAAAGACAGAATTTATGAAAGTATGTTTGCAGATAAGAAAAACAGAAATAACCGAATAAATTTTGTACTAATTCGTGATGTTGGTGAACTGGTTTTGGACGTGAATGCATCTAAGAATGAAATTATTTATGCTCTAAATCGTGCGATTGATTCTTTGGATTAGATTTTGATGACTTTAGTAAAGTATTGAATAAGTATCGACAAAATTGAAAAACAGCTGCGGGAAAAATTACCAGTGAGTAAAATGCAAATAAAGATTCTCCTAATCTCTTTGTTAATTCAGTTCATAGGCTATGCGCAACCTAAAGAAGAAGTTCGCGCGGTTTGGGTTACGACCGTCTTCAATTTAGATTGGCCAACAACGAGTGGTCAAACCGCTCAAAAAAATGAAATGATTAACCTGCTTAATTTGCTTCAAGCCGCTAATTTTAATACGATTATGCTGCAAGTAAGGGCACGGGGAGATTTGCTTTATCCATCAGCTATTGAACCATGGGCTAAGTCATTAACTCAAACTTTGGGTGCAAACCCTGGCTATGATCCACTTCAATTTACAATTGATGAAGCTCATAAACGGGGGATAGAAGTGCATGCCTGGTGGAATGTGTACAAGGTTTATGGAACAGGTACACCACCAAGTACAAATCCGTTGCATGTAGTTTTAAGTCATCCGGAACTGTGCAAGCTTTATGCTAATGAATGGTGGATGGATCCAGGAATTCCTAATACGAAAACATATTTATTGAATTTGGCGATGGAAATGGTAAGGAAGTATGATATTGATGCGATTCATTTTGATTTTATTCGTTATCCAAATCCCGATTTTGATGATGCCGCAACATATGCAGCTTACGGGCAGGGTGTGCAATTAGCTGATTGGAGAAGGAACAACATTACTCAATTTGTCATGGCGCTTTATGATTCCGTGAAAGCAGTTAAACCGAGAATGAAAGTCGGCAGCGCCCCAACTGGTATTTATAAGGATCTTTCTGTCTGCAATTCGGGTTGGGATAGTTACACACAAACATATCAGGATTCTCGCCGCTGGCTGCTGCTGAATAAACACGACTATCATTCACCTCAAATTTATTGGGATATAAACACCTGCCCGCGGTTTGATTCATTAGCAATGGATTGGATAAATAACTCCAACAATAAGCACATTTATCCCGGAATTGCCATTTATAGAATGGGTCCTAATGATGGTAACTGGCCAGCCTCTGAAATTCTAGCGGAGATTGATTCTACAAGAAAATTTGGCGGAAAGGGGAACACGTTCTATCGGACAACAAGCTTCAAAATAAATCAAAAAGGTATTTATGACCTTGTGAAACAAGGACAGTATTTGTATCCGGCGAACATTCCGCCAATGCCGTGGAAAGATAACGTTAAGCCCAATGCGCCAGAAAATTTGGTAATCAATACGAGTGATTCTTTAAGCTATACTTTTAGCTGGAACAAGCCGCTGCCGGCATCAGATGGAGATACAGCATTTTATTACAACTTGTATTCAGATGATCAATCACCGGTTGATATTTCAGACATCAAAAACGTTATTAAATTTAGAATTGTGAATGATACTTCAACTACAATAACATTCTCGTCTATTCTTTCAAGCAGCAAATATTTTACAATCACAGTCTACGACAGAGGTTACAATGAAAGTAATGCTTCCAATGAAGCTGCTATCATAGTTACTTCAGTAGAAGAAAATGAAAATACAGTAAACGATTTTAGGTTAGAGCAGAATTATCCCAATCCATTTAACCCAACGACAAAAATCAGTTGGCAGTCGCCAGTCAGCAGTAGGCAAGTTCTTAAAGTCTTTGATGTCCTTGGGAACGAGGTCGCAACTCTTGTTGATGAATACAAACCAGCAGGAAGTTACGAACTTGATTTCCAGTCCTCAGTCGGCAGTCGCCAGTTGGCAAGCGGGATATATTATTATCAGCTGAAAGTTGGTGAATTTATATCAACAAAAAAAATGGTTTTAATCCGTTAAACTTCTTGGATTAAAATTTTAAGGAGGGAACCGCTTTAAAAGAGGAAAACTGTCGGGCTTTGAGGGCAAAAGTCCGACAGTTTGTGTGTCATCTTGTGGAGGGGTGCTATGCTTAAAACTATTATCTATTTCTCGGGTAAGAATGTTCAAGCATTATGCCATCTCCTAAACCTCATTTTTTAACCAAAATCAAATTATTTAGAAGAACAGCCCGGCTCTAAGTAACTATTACATAAATTTTTACCATTTTACTCGTAGTTTTAGCTCAGCGTAAGTAATTATTTTAGGTGAATTCTGTGAGAAAAAGGTATTTTTTTATGGTGACACTTAGAGTCATAATGGCTTTCTGATAAATAGAAGCTTTATTTTTTAAGGCGAGCTAAGCCATCAGCCACCAAGGCAAAAATTAACACAACGAACTTGTTGGTCAGCCCCGTGATGAAACCAAAATGCCCATGTTATTTACTTGTTTTTGATTAGTTCTCACAGTTATATTTATTTTAAGTTCAGAATAGATTTTGTATTGATAATTTTTAAGAAACATTTTTGAGGATAAATGATAAGCGTACTGAATCCGGAAGTTGATGTTGACTACAGAGAAGAGATTCTAAAGCTAAAGAAAGATTTAAATGCAGTAATCTTAGCTCATTATTACCAGGAATCTGAAATTCAGGATTTAGCTGATTTCGTTGGTGACAGCTTGGAATTAGCCCGACGAGCTAAATCAACCGAAGCTGATGTAATAGTTTTTGCCGGAGTTCATTTCATGGCTGAAACCGCAAAAATTCTTAATCCGCAAAAGCCAGTTTTGCTGCCCGATCTTGAAGCTGGCTGCTCGTTGGCAGATAGCTGTCCTGCCCCATTATTTAAGGCATTCAGAGAGAAGCATCCTGAACATATTGCAATTACCTACATTAATTGTACGGCTGCGGTTAAAGCATTAAGTGATATTATTTGTACATCGAGCAATGCAGAAAAAATCATAAATCAAATTCCCAAAGATCAGCCGATTTTATTCTCGCCAGATAGAAATTTGGGAAAGTACCTCGCAAAGAAAACTGGACGGGATATGCTTTTGTGGGATGGTACATGTATCGTTCACGAAACATTCAGCGAACGTAAAATAATTGACCTTCAAACTGAAAATCCGCAAGCGAAATTAATTGCTCATCCTGAATGTGAGGATGCAATATTAAATCGAGCTGATTACATTGGTTCCACAAGCAAGCTGCTAAAATTCACAGAAGAAGATCCTACTTTAAGTTATATTGTTGCGACCGAGGTTGGAATTATTCATCAGATGAAGAAAGCATCGCCGAATAAACTTTTTATTCCTGCTCCGCCTGAGAAGAATTGTAACTGCAACGAATGTCCGTTCATGAAATTAAACACTCTTGAAAAGCTTTACCTTTGCATGAAAAATGGCAAGCCGGAAATAACAATGGACAAAGAAACTTTAGCAAAGGCACTAAAGCCTATTGAACGAATGTTGGAGATGAGTTAAGATTTTTTTAGGTCGCTCCGAAGGAGTTAACTAATTTTATCTTTTTCTCATCGTTACAAACAGTCGGCTCCTAACGGAGCTAAAAACTAAAAAGCAAGGAAAATAAGATTTAGTCCCAGAGGGACGCCCTGTTTGTAATTGAGGAAAAAAATAAAACATTGCAGTACCAGAGGAACGACCCAAAATATCAATCCGAGGAAGAAAGAAATTATATTTTCGAAAAATGCAAAATGAGCTAAGATTTTTTTAGGATAATTTTAAATGTTGTTCCTTCGCCGATCACGGAACTCTTAACAAAAATTTTTCCTTTGTGATAAACTTCAATTATTCTCTTCGAAAGACTTAATCCTAGACCCCAACCCCGTCGTTTAGTGCTGTAACCTGGCCGGAAAATATCTTTTCTGCGTTTCAAATCAATTCCTTTACCATTATCCGAAACTTCGATTTCAATATCCTTCTGCATATCCTTAATGCTGATTTCAATCTTTCCTGGTTTGTTATCAATTGCATCGAGAGCATTTTTAACGAGGTTCTCTATAACCCACTCAAACAATTCTGCATTTAATTGGGCATTACCTTGTTTGTCGCCGGATAACAGTATCTCAACACTTTTGCCCAATTGTGGAAGCCGCCGCTCAAAATATGTTTTTACTTTTTGAACTTCATCATAAACAGAAAGTGTTTTCAGTTCGGGAACGGCACCGATTTTTGAAAAGCGATACGTAATTTTATTTAGTTTATCAACATCATCCGATATTTCATTTGTTATATCTAAAACCCTGTCTTTATCATGATAATGTATTTTCAACATTTCAATCCAGCCCATTAAGCTTGAAATTGGCGTTCCAAACTGATGAGCTGTTTCCTTAGCCATTCCCACCCAAATATTGCTCTGTTCGTTTTTTTTAATACTGCTGAATCCAATATATCCAAGAATTATAAAAAGAGCAGCGACAATTATTTGAAGGAAAGGATAATATTTTAGCCGGCTAATAAGTTCCGAGTCGCCATAGTGAATTTTTTGCAGGATGATGCTATCAGCATAAGTTATAAGAATTGGATTATGTTGTTCATCCATCTCTTTTATCTGTTTTTCAAAAAATTCTTTCAATTCAGTCTTAGAGCGTGTTGAATCATACTTTACATTTCTTACATCAGTTCTGTTGCTGAGATTAATCGTATTGTTTGCATCTGTGATAATAAGAGGAAAATCGATTGGTTTAATAATGTTTTCAAACAGGAAGGTCAAATCAGCGCCAGTATCCGTTGTATTAGCAATATATTCAATACCTCGTGCATAAAGCTGAACTATTTCTTTTTCTTTTTCTTGAAGCTTTTGCACTAAATTTTGGGTATAGAATAATGTACCTGCGGCTATTAAAATAGCGATGATCAATAAAAATACTTTGAAGTTTACCGAAGCCGGCCCGCCAGACATTTTCATTGAGGCAAATCCAATTACTTAAAAAATATTTAGGACAGTTAAAAGTTATTCGATTTTAACCAAAAATCGTGTGCAAATTTTCGGTATTATTTTTAGTTCATGAAAAACGTTTGATCTCTTTTAGGACCGACCGAAACAATTTTAATTTTCATCCCGGCATGTTTAGAAATAAAATTCAAGTAGTCTTTGGTTTGATTTGGTAAGTCTTCATACGATCTGCAATTTGAGATATCTTTATTCCATCCTTTAAGCGTTTCGTAAACCGGGGTAATGGTTTGAAGTCTCTCAAAATCAGTTGGAAATGATTTGAGAATTTTTCCATTTTGTTTATAGCCGGCGCAAACTTTTATTTCGGAGAAATCACTAAGCACATCTAATTTTGTAATAGCAACCTCATCAATTCCATTTATCATAACCGAATAGTTGACTAAAAAAGCATCGAACCAACCGCATCTTCTTGGTCTGCCTGTTGTAGCGCCATACTCGGCACCAATTTTTCTTAGCTTCTCACCGTCATCATCAAGCAGCTCAGTTGGAAATGGCCCAAAACCAACCCGTGTTGTGTACGCTTTTACAATTCCAATTACCTTATCAATTTTATTCGGTGGAATTCCTGTGCCTGTACATGCACCGCCGGAGGTTGGGCTTGAGGATGTAACAAAAGGATATGTTCCGTGATCAACATCCAATAAAGCACCTTGCGCGCCTTCAAGCAAAATAGATTTTCCAGTTGAAATAGCCTTGTTCAAGTATGCCGGAATATCTTTAATGTATTTATCTATTTTCTTATCAAATTCTAAATATTGTTGAATGATTTCTTCAACATTCAGCTCTTCCTTATCATAAACTTTTCTTAAGAGATTATTTTTCTCTTCGAGATTCTTTCTGATTTTCTCCTCAAGAGCTTTTCTGTTAAGCAAGTCCACAATCTTGATTCCTTTTCTAGCGTACTTATCTATGTAACAAGGACCAATTCCCCTGCCGGTTGTTCCTATTTTACTATCACCGCTTTCGTGGATGGAATCAAGAAGCTTATGATACGGCATTATTAAGTGAGCATTATGGCTGATGAATAATCTACCGTCAACTTTAATATTATTTTTTTCGAGGAGGGCAATTTCATCAAGCAAGGCAGTTGGATCAATTACAACCCCATTACCAATTACACAGACTACTGCTTCACGTAAAATGCCCGAAGGGATTAGATGTAAAATGTATTTGCTGCTTCCGATTTCTACGGTGTGCCCGGCATTAGCCCCGCCCTGATACCTTGCGACAATTTCATATTTTTCACTTAAGATATCAACGATTTTACCTTTGCCTTCATCGCCCCATTGACTGCCGACAAGCACTGTAACGCTCATGAATTTTCCTTTGGTAGGTGAACAAAATAAAAACTCCGAATTATACACCCGGAGTTAAAGAAAAAAAATATTTAAAATTTATTATTTTGCGGGATCAGAAACTGCTTCATCCACGGTTTTAAATGTTTCAAATATTGTGATAAGCTTGGTAATGATTAACAAGCTTTCTATTTTATCGGTAACACGAGTCAATTTGAATGTTCCCTCAGCTTTTTTCATGGTAGTCAAACCACCAATCAGCATTCCCAGCCCGGAACTATTCATAAATTTTACGTCATGAAGATCAACCACAATATTTTTTTTGCCCTCATCAATATACTTATGAAGCATATCATTAAATTCTTTTGTATCCTCTCCGCCCATAACGTTACCTTTAAGCTCAATTAATACTGCATTGTAACGTTCACTAACTTTTGTTTTCATATAATACTCCTAAAAATTTTATTGAAATTTAATTAGATGAAGTTACTAAAGCAAGTGGAAACCTTTAAATATCACATATGAAAGTCAAATATCGATTTTCATAGGCAGAATAGCCGACTTTTTAACCGTTGCAAAATTAAATGCTCAAATATTTAGTAGAGATTAGTAAATCTGACCTTTTGAGTAATTATTCATCCACATTTTTTACTAAAAACTTACTTATTTTTGATAACAAATTTAACTGCTAAAAAAGATAAATAATCAAATAATAAGGAGATAAAGTGAGTAAACGAATTTATGGCACACTGCTGTTTATGATTATCACATTGGGTACTTTGCTTGCGCAAGTAAACATACAGTTTATTGAGTATGATTTGCCAAACGGCTTGCATGTTATTTTACATGTAGATAAATCTGCACCAATTGTTTCTCAGGTTGTTACTTATCATGTTGGTTCAAAAAATGAAAAGCCTGATCGCACTGGCTTTGCTCACTTCTTTGAACACTTAATGTTTGAAGGATCGCCAAACATACCTCGCGGCGAATTTTTCAAAATGGTTCAAAATGCGGGCGGTAGTTTAAATGCATTCACAACATTCGACCAAACCGTGTATTTTATTACTGTTCCATCAAATCAACTGGAACTTGCAATGTGGATGGAATCCGAGAGAATGCTGCAGCTAAAGGTAGATTCCATCGGCGTTGAAACTCAGCGTGGAGTTGTGAAGGAAGAACGAAAACAAAGTTATGAGAATCGTCCATACGGTTCAATAATGGAGAAGACAATGGCGTATGCCTACAAAGTGCATCCTTACAGATGGATACCAATCGGTTCAGTTCAGTATATCGATCAAGCAACTTATGATGAATTCTACCAATTCTATAAATCATTTTATGTGCCTAATAATGCTTGTTTATCAATTGCTGGTGATATCGACGTAGAACAAACAAAAGCATTAGTTCAAAAATATTATGGTGATATTCTTAAGGGCGGGGGTGAAATCTATCGACCCAATGTTGTTGAACCAAAGCAAACGGCTGAAGTACGTGACACCGTTTACGATAACATTCAGCTTCCTGCAGTAATTCAAGCTTATCATATGCCTGCACAGGGAACTAAAGATTATTACGCTTTAAGCATGCTGACTACTTTACTTACAGGGGGTGAAAGCTCACGATTGTCAAAAAGACTTGTTGATAAAGAGAAGCTTGCGCTCGGCACTCAATCAATTCCTTTTAATCTTGAAGATCCATCCGTTTTTTTGCTGTTTGCTATTTCAAATTTCGGGAAAACGAGTGACGAAAATGAGAAGGTTATTAATGAAGAGATTGAAAAGGTAAAATCTGAAAAAATTACAGACGATGAGTTTGCTAAAATCCGGAGCCAGGTCGAGACAAGTTTCATAGAAAAGAATTCGACCGTTCAAGGAAAGGCGATGCAGCTTGGTAATTACTATGTCTTTTTCGGTGATGCGAACTTAATTAATTCTGAGATAGACAAGTATATGGCGGTAACAAAAGATGACATCCAGCGAGTGGCAAAAGATTATCTTGTCAAGGAAAACCGCACTGTATTGTATTACTTACCTAAAACTAATGTTCAATAGGAGGATGGAAAGATGAAAACAAAATTTTTTATAACAATTGTACTTATAATAATCATATCGCAATTCACTTTGGGACAGCTCGATAGAAGCATAATTCCACCTCCGGGACCTGCTCCCGCAGTATCATTTCCTGATTATGACTTAGTCAAAATGAAAAATGGAATACAGGTAATTTTAGTAAAAGATGATGAGCTGCCTACAATTGCTATTCGAATGTTAATTGATCGAAAGCCGCAGCTTGAAAAAGAGTTTACCGGAAGTATATCCATCATGGGACAGCTTTTGCGAAATGGAACGAAGACCAGAACAAAAGATAAACTTGACGAAGAAATCGATTTAATTGGTGCAAGAATCAGTTCTAACAGTACAAGTGTTTCTGCATCGGGACTTTCTAAATACACCGAAAAGTTATTTGAACTTACATCCGATATAGTTCTTAATCCTTCTTTTCCACAAGAGGAACTTGATAAAGTTAAAGAGCAAACCATTTCGGGATTGAAATATAGAACTACCGATCCGAACTCGATTGCAGAAATATTGCGGCAAAGAGCTCTTTACGGTTCAAATCATCCTTATGGTGAATTTGAAACAGAGGAATCAGTCGGAAAGATAACCCGTGAAAAATGCTTTGAATATTATAACTTCTTTTTCAAACCGAATTATGCGATGATAGCTGTGGTTGGTGATTTTGATAAAGATGAAATTTTAAATCTGCTTGAAAAATATTTTGGTTCCTGGCAAAAAGGTGAAATTCCAAAACCTACATATGAAACTCCAAAACTGCCAAAAGAAATTAATATTGCTTTAGTTGATAGACCTAGTTCGGTTCAATCTGTAATCCGTGTGGCTCAGGTGGTCGATCTAAAAAGAACTTCGCCCGATGTTATGCCGGTTAAGATTATGAATACAATTTTAGGCGGAGGGATTTTTAGACTTTTCACCAATTTACGTGAAAAACATTCGTACACTTACGGTGCTTACAGTTCGATAGGTCCCGACGAATTGATAGGTAATTTCAATGCGAATACATCCGTTAGAAATGAAGTTACAGACAGTGCATTGGTACAAATCTTTTATGAAATCAATCGAATCCGGAATGAGAAAGTAGACGAAAAAGAACTGAATATGGCAAAAAATTATACCAGCGGTTCTTTTGTACAAAGTTTGGAAAATGCTGAAACAATTGCTGATTATGCTATTGAAATTGAACGATTCAAATTGCCGAAAGATTACTACAAAACTTATATTAAGAGAATTTGTGCTGTTTCTGCCGATGATGTAATAAGGGCCGCAAAGCAATATTTAAAACCGGATAACATGACGATTGCTTTGGTTGGAGCTGCAAGTGATATCAAAGAAAAAATTTCTAAGTTCGGTCAAATTACAATGTATGATGAAGACGCAAATTTAATTGTTGAAAAACCAATGAGTGAAATTACCATCACTGCAGATGAATTGTTCGATAAGTTTATTGAAAAGAGCGGGGGAAAAGAAAAATTAAGCTCGGTTAAAGATAGAACTATTGAAATGACTGGTAAAGTTCAGGGCGTAGAAATAAAAGCTAACTCGATTAACAAAGCCCCCAACAAACTCTACCTTGAGATTGATTTTGGCGGTATGTTTCCGCAGAAAATAGGATTTGACGGTGAAAAAGGATGGATAGTAAGTCCCCAAGGTATTGTTGATCTGGAGGGAAGTAATTTGACTGATCTTAAAGTACAAGCCCTTACTAATTTTTATTTGCAATACAAAGATTTGGGAATTAAGGCCAATATTATTGGGATTAAAAACATTAAGGGCAATGATTGCTATGAAGTTTTATTTGAATCTGATACTTCTACTAACTGGACAGAATATTTTGGCAAAGACGACTTCTTGAAAGTCAGGCAAATCAAAAGCGCTGAAGGGCTTTCAGGCAAAGTTGAACAATCAACAGATTATGCGGATTATAAGGATTTCAACGGATTTTTATACCCATCAACTGAGGTTCAGAGCGTAATGGGACAATTGATTGATATGAAAATAGACAAATTTGAAGTTAATACTGGAGTTGATGATTCGATATTTGTAAAACCGAGTGAATAAATACTTGACTTCCATTTGAACTAATATTTGAATAAAAGGTCTTTGTGTTTCTAGAATAAATATCGTTGAAGTTAATAATTCACTATTTTCAAAAATGTTTTTTGATTTATTCTACGATTTTGAATCTGGAAAGTCACTAAGGCCTTTTATTTACGGAACCAATCACCAACTATTTCGTCTAAAAATATGAAATTCAACAAGAAAAAGGACGACTTGCAAAATCCTCAAATTCTTTCTTTAGATGATGATTTCTCGCTCATAAAGCGTTTTATTGAGGGAGATGAAACAACATTTAGATTGCTTGTTCAGCGGCATAGGGATAAAGTAAGAAATATTACTTACTTAACCCTCGGTAATGCTGAAGCAGTAGATGATATAGCGCAAGATGTTTTTCTGACTGTTTATAAGAATCTGAAAAGATTTCGATTTGAGTCGCAGTTTTCTACCTGGCTGTATAGAATTACAGTTAACAAGTGTAAAGATCATCTTAGAAAAAAACGAATAAGAAATATTTTTATAAGTATAAAGGAAGATGAACAGGAACCAACTTATAGTTCTTCGCATGAAACTAAGGATACTGCAGAAATAGTTAGAAATGCTATAACTAAACTGCCAGATAAATTAAGAATACCACTTATGCTCAAGGATTTGGACGGAATGAGTTATCAGGAAATTGCGCAAACAGTAAATTGCGAAATTGGTACTGTTAAATCAAGAATTTTTAGGGCGCGAGAAGGATTGAGAGATATCCTAAAACCCTATGAAAAGGAGCTTATGTTATGAACAAATTTTACAAAGAATATGAAATGCTTTCCGCTTATATTGACGGAGAACTGACTAAAGAAGAGATTAATTACATTGAAGAAAAATTAGCCGTATCAAAGGATCTTCAGCAAAAGCTCGCTGAACTTAAGCGGGTTAAGGAATTGTCCCAATCTTCATTTCAAAAAGTTGCTGAGTCTCCTTATTTTGAAACTAAGTTGATAGCTAACTTAGGTTCGGAAAATAAATCGGGACTCAAATTTAGAAAATGGATTCCTGTCCTTGGAATTTCACTTACTACTATTGTTTTAATGTTATTTTTAAGGTCTAACCCAAAATTTTTCGATACAATAATTGAGGAACAAAGATCGAAATTAACCGGACTTTACACTGAAAACTTAAAGCCATTATTTATTACCGCCGGTTTAACAAATGAAGATGTGTTCAACTTTGCATTGTATCGCAAACTCCCTCTGGATAGAGAACGAGGCCAATATCTGCTTCTCGGTACAAATGATGACGGTTCCGATTATTTTGAAATTAAAACTGCCTCTATGGTTGACAATAATGATTTCGGAAAATTTGTTTCGGCATTAGCTCTAAATGAAAAACAAAAGCTTCAAATCGATTCTATTCTTGAATCTTATGCGGTTGATATGCAAGGGCAAGTTCTAGTTAATGAGAACAATACGTTTGCAATAAGTCCAAAACTTTGGAGTTATAACAAAGCAATATTTGCTGATATTATGTCATTTGCAAAGGATGCCAACAGTGAACAATTTACAAAAATAGTGCCCGCAGGATTATTTAATATTGATAAGCCGCAGCTTACTGAAATTGCTGAAGTGGTTAAAACTTCCAATGACAGTGATTATATTTTTATGACCCCGGATACAATTTTTGTTGAAACTTTCAGATTTGATAGACATAAGTTTGATAAAGAAATGAAGCAAGTTCATGTTGAGCTTAAGAGGAATTTGAAGGAAATGGAAAAAGAATTACAGCAGAAAAGCATTGTGGTCAATTTTGATAGCAATATAGTTAGGCTCAAAAAACATGGCGCATGGGATAAGAAATTTAATGTTTTTATCGATTCGAATGTTTGCAGAGTTAATATTCCCAACATTAATTTTAACTGGTCTGAGATATCGCCACCGAATCTTGCTGAATTTGAGGCGCAAATTGAAACTGCGACAAAGAATATTAAGTCTTTCGCAATCAAAATTCCCAAAGAGGGCAGCATTAAAAAGAAGTTTGAATTCAGAGTTGATGTAGGCGATTCTTCTCAAAAATTTAATTTTGATATCGATATTCCAAATTTCAAAACAGGTGTTTTCCCCGATGAGTTTATGAAAGACTCTGCTCTGTTCAATAATGAAATTTACGGATTAAAAGCTGATTCTCTTTCAAAAGAAATTCACAACATGCTAAATAATTCCGGGATCTTTAATCAGAAAGATTTTCAGATTCAAATGAAAGAATTTCAAAAAGAAATGCGAAAACTTAGAGAAGAAATGCTTAGGCTTCAAAATGAATTGCAAAAAGAACCGTCTAAAATTAAAACCGATGAATCTATAGAAATATAAAAGTTATCTGAAAATTTTAATTGGAAAACCCGAAGAAAACTCTTCGGGTTTTTTATTCTTCGGAATGAAGCTTCTATGTCTTGGATGAGGTTTTCCACATAGAATCATATCAAAAGTTACAATTTTATCATCGTCTCAAACCTTCTTTACAAAAATGTTAGAATATTAAATCCATATTTACTTATTTTTACACCTATCATGGTTATTTGCCGTTCATCTAACGTTTCTTTAAATGGATAAGGTTTTATTCTAATTTCTGTTGAAAAAAATACTCAAACGTGATAATCTTCATTTGAGAGTAGAAAAAATAATTCTTTAATTTAGGCACTAAAATCTTAATTACATGATAAGTAATATATCCGCTGAAAATCTACTTAAAAATTTGAAGATACAATTGCTGGTTGTAATTGCAGTAGCTTTATTTATTCTCAAATTATTCTTTTCTCCCCAAGTTTCCTTTGTACTGATTTTCGTAAACGAAATTTTAGTTATATCCGGTATCATCCTTCTTCTATATTCCATAAGCGATTTTTTAAGCAGCGGGAAATCTAATTTACTTTCGCTCGTAATGAATCTCGGTATTCTGAACGCAATTATGTTCTTTTTTATCACCTTTTCTGACTCAATCCTTAAGCTGTTTTACAGCAATCTTGGTGATAAAATTAAGAACCCGGATTTAATCTACACCATAATTTCTTTCTTTTACGTTTCCATTTTTGTCAGCTCTCTCTGCTACATTTTTCTATCATTTAAACAGTTTTATTTTACACGACAGAAACATGAGCAGAGCATATATTTCAATACTATGACAGTGTTCTTTCTGTTGTCCTTATCAACAGCTTTCTTAGATAAATTTTCCGGTTTATCTTACATAAACAATACGTTCTCAATTATATCAATAATTTTGATTGGGATTAATTCAATCAAAATTTCGTGGATTGCCTTCCTATCAAAAAAAGAAAAAATGCTTTTACTGATTCTTTCAGTTGTCATTCTGACTTTGTTCATTCTTAATCTTATTAATAGTGGTGATGATACAACACATTTTAAAATATTAAATGAATTCTCCCCCGCGTTAAATAATTTTTTACACTTAATGATGATTTATGGAATTATATATTTCAGTATCCTGTTCTTTACCACCTTATTTCACATTCCCACAGCAGAAGCATATGATCGTAAAGCAAAGGAAGTCTCTTCACTCCAGTATTTTAGCAGATTAATTACACAAGTTCTGGACTTTAATGATTTAGCAGAAACAATTACTGATATTGCAATTAAGGTTTGTAATGCAGATGCAAGCTGGATTGCAATAAAGCACAAAACCGAATCAAAAATTATAGCGAATAAACATATCGGTTTTATTGATGCCGGTTCTCTTACGAACTTTATTCTAAATGAATCCAATTCATCAATTGAAAAATTAGAGAAGTCGGTTTACAGATTGAGTTCATTAAAGGATGTTCCTCAACTTTCAGAAAAATATTCAAGCCTAGCAGTATCTATTCTTAGGGTACATGATGAGATCAAAGGATTCCTTTTTGCAGTAAAGAAAGGTGATATGCTTTTTGATGATGAAGATAATGATGCTCTTAAAACTTTTACAGATTATGCTTCTGTCGCTATGGAAAATGCAGAGCTGCTAGAGCAATCAATTGAAAAGGAGAGACTTGAGAAGGAATTGGATGTTGCTCGCGAAATCCAGAAAAAAATATTACCGAGCAAAAATCCCGAATATAAGGGATTAGATATCTCGGCCACATTTATTCCCGCTTTTGAAGTTGGCGGCGATTACTATGATTTCTTTGAAGTATCAGAAAATAAACTGGGTTTTGTAATTGCTGATGTGTCTGGTAAAGGTATCACTGCAGCGTTTATAATGGCTGAAGTCAAAGGAATTTTTGAATCACTTTCCCAGACTTCGCTATCTCCAAAAGAAATTCTTATCAGTGCCAACCAGATATTGAAAAGAACTCTTGATAAAAAAAGTTTTGTAAGTGCGGCATTTGGGTTACTCGATTTGCGTGAAGAAAAATTATTTCTTGCTCGTGCGGGTCATTGCCCAATACTTCTTATTCGTGATGGTGTCACACAGGATATCCGACCAGCGGGTTTAGGATTAGGATTGAACTACACACCATATTTTGCATCTACTCTTGAAGAAATAAAACTTGATTTAAGAGATGATGATGTTTTAGTTCTATTTACGGATGGAATAACAGAAGCAAAAAATTCCGAGAAAGAAGATTTTGGCGAAATTAACTTTGAAAAAATACTGATTGAAAATAGTCATCTTGGCGCGGAAGAAATTTCTAATCAAGTA
This sequence comes from Ignavibacteriaceae bacterium, assembly GCA_041739035.1. GTDB lineage: Bacteria > Bacteroidota > Ignavibacteria > Ignavibacteriales > Ignavibacteriaceae > XYD12-FULL-36-8. Next base: position 32,067 of record JBGSOQ010000414.1, read on the forward strand.
ATACGAGGAGTTACAGTATTTTCTCAGAACACAACACAGCATGATGATATTACTTTAGTTATTTTTAAGTGGAAACAAAAGTTTAATTTAATCGGAGAATAAGAATGGCAGAATTCAGCACCTCAATCAAAGACCAAGGGAACATAAATATTGTTTACCTCAAAGGTTTTTTGGATGCTCATACAGCGCCCTCGCTTGAGAACACCTTTTCCGGTCTGGTTGATAAGGGCAGATATCAAATTGTGGTAAATTTTAAGGAACTAGCATACATAAGCAGTGCTGGTTTGGGAGTATTCATGGCTTTTATCGAAAAGATCAGAGAAAATGGAGGTGACATTAAGCTCTCCGGAATGAGCGATAAAGTATTCAATATATTCGATTTGCTAGGTTTTCCGCTTCTTTACGAAATATTTAAAACTGAAGAAGAGGCGGTTAATAAATTTAATGAGATAAAATAAATTGAGAACAAACAAAACATTTATTAGGGAGAAGACTCTTCTCGTTAAAAGCAGAACGGAAAATTTAACCACCGTAAGGGAATTTATTAGCTCTGCCGCCGAAGAAGTTCATGCTCCTCAAGATATCGCCGGAGATATCGTGCTGGCTGTCGATGAAGCTTGCACAAATATTATTAAGCATGCTTACAATTATTCTCCTGATGGTGATATAGAAATCAAATTAAAATATTCTGACAAAAAGTTTGTAGTTAAAATTTTAGATCAAGGCACAGCATTTGCTCCCGATACAATTCCCACACCCGATTTAAAAAAATATTTTGAGGAAAAACGAATTGGCGGACTTGGAATGTATCTGATGAAATCACTGATGGATGATGTACATTATAAATCTGTTCATGGTAAATATAATCTGGTTCAGCTAACCAAGAAGTTAAATTCAACCAATTAATATGAATGATTCCGAAGACCTTAAAGCAAAGAGAAATTTAAAAGCGCTTGTTGAGCTGAGTAGAGTTATCAATTCAAGTCTCGATTTGGATTTTATTTTAAATAATTTGCTGCTTACATGTTTAGGCAAATTTCTCGCAACAAAAGGATTTATTGCACTGAATACGGATGGTTCAATTAAACCAAAAGCCCAAAAAGGGATTACGGATGAGCAAATTGCTGACTTTCCCGAAATCAAAGAGAAATCGGAATTACAAAGTGACAAGTTTAAAAAATATTTAGCATCTATAAATATTTTAACGTTTGATGAAATTTGTTCTTCGCAAACCTGTCTTGGAATCATCGCTTTAGGAGAAAAACTTAACAAATCTACATATTCAGAGGATGACTTAGAATTTTTGCATACAATAACTAACATTGCTGCAACTGCAATTCAAAATTCACTAATGCTAACTGAGCTTAAACAAACCAATCGAATTCTTGATTCACGAATTAGCCGACTTAATTCGCTATTCGAATTGAGCAAAGAATTTGGTTTATTTTCTGAATCAACAAAAGTTGCAAGACTTTTAGTTTATTCGGTCATCGGACAGTTTTTAGTTCAAAAGTTTGCTGTTGTTTCTTTTGAAGGTAAGAACTTAAAAATTTTAGAATCTAAATTTCAACACGATGAATTAGTGTTATCTCTCAACAATCACAACATAAGACTGATAACAAATTCCATTAGCAGGCAGGAAATTGAAACTAGTTATCCCGATCTGAAAAAGTACGGTGTTGAATTAATTGTACCGATGCAGCTACAGGGTGAAACCAAAGGATTAATTCTTTTGGGAAAACGAGCAAACGAATCAGACTTCTCAGAAGCTGATATAGAGTATATATATTCCGTTGGAAGCTTAGCAATTGTTTCAATTGAGAATCAGCGGCTATTCAAGGAAGCCTTAGAAAAACAAAAGCTTGAAGAAGATTTGGAAATTGCACACGAGATTCAGAAGAATCTTCTTCCGCATAAAATTCCGCAATTCACAAATTTTGATGTTGTCGCAAATACTGTATTCTCAAAACAAGTAGGCGGCGATTACTATGATGTTATCACATTGGATGAAAATAATTTCAGCATTGCGATTGCAGATGTATCAGGGAAAGGTGTTTCCGCTGCATTAATGATGGCCAGCCTTCAGGCATTTCTAAAAACTATTTGCAAACAGGGAATGAAAATTGATGAAGCAACAGGATTAATTAATGATCTTATTGAGGAAAATACAACTGAAGGAAAGTTCATCACCTTTTTCTGGGCGATAATTGAAAATGACAACAAACAGATGCTTTATGTTAATGCGGGGCATAATCCTCCTTTGCTGATTAGAAAAGGCAAAATAATAAAATTAGATAAGGGCGGAATTATTCTCGGTGTTATGAGAACTATGATTCCTTATATCTCCGAACGGCTGCAGCTTGAAAAGGATGATGTAATAATTCTGTTTACTGATGGTGTCTCAGAGGCAATGAATCAAAGTGGAGAGGAATTTTCAGATGAGAGACTGGAAAAATTAAGTTTAAGTTTAGTTCAAAAATCAGCAGCAGAAATTTCCGGTATTATTCAAAATGAGGTGAGTAAATTCGCTTACGGTACGGTTCAATCGGATGATATAACGCTAATGGTGATTAAGGTAAAATGAAAAAAGCTCGTTGATTAAATTCAAGTTTATTAAATAATTATTATCAAGTGACTTATTCTCGCTTGATAAGATTCATAGACAACAATAGTGTTAAGTACTGTTATCAATTTAATGATCTTCCCCCCGCAGAGTACAAGAAGTTAAGTTATTATATTAATAACTAACAAACAGGAGTTAAAGATGGAAATTCGTAAAACCAGAATGAGATACGGGGAAGAATTTAAGCGGAATGCGATAAAATTGGTAATAGAT
>JBGSOQ010000439.1:0-17443 GCA_041739035.1 Ignavibacteriaceae bacterium
TTTCATCAATTGGTTTTAAAGTTCTTAAATTGATTATTTTAGTTTTAATTCCCTCAGCTTCCAGAATCTCTCTTGCCATTAAAGCTTGATTAAACAAAACGCCATAAACTAAAATTGCTACATCATATCCATCACCGATAACCTCGGCTTTTCCAATTTGAAATCTCTCATGCTTGATTAAAGGTTTAATGTTATTGTAACGGATATAATAAGGACTGGATGAATTCATCACTTCAATCATCCCATTAACTAATTCATCTTCATCAGCTGGACAAAACACATTAATGTTGGGAATTCCTCGCATTAATGAAACGTCTTCTAAAGCTTGATGTGTTGGACCATTTGCTTCTGAGAGAAATCCCGCAAAACTTCCCACTATTTTGATTGGCAAATTTCCAATTCCAACATCTGTTCTAATAAATTCAAAAGCCCGCATGGTTATAAAAGTAGAAAGTGCATGAACTATAGGATGCCTTCCACACAGCGCTAAACCAGCGGCCATTCCAACCAACGTCTGTTCAGCTATGCCGACATCAATAAACCTGTCATCCAATAAAGCTGGCAGATTTCTTATTGCGGCGCGGTTTTCTGCAGTCATAACCAAAACTTGTTCATCAAGTTTTGCAATTTGATAAAGTGTTTCTTCGTAATTCATGCTATCTGACCATTAATTTTTCTGATGTTATTTCGGCATTGTGAATTCCGTGAAGCTCTTCAATTAGACTGTTAACTTCAGCTTCAGTAAAATTGCAAAACCAACGGTCAGCTCTACTTTCGATTGAAGGCAATCCTTTTCCCCTAACCGTATCAGCAATCAACACCGAAATTCTGTTTTTTTCAAAAGGAAAAGACTGGAGTGCATCATGAATTTCTGAAAAATTGTGACCATTAACAGTTCTAACATTACAGTTGAAAGATTCAAACTTTCTTTCAAGCGGTTCGAGAGGAATTAAATTTTCAGTCTCAATATTTGCTTGAAATTGATTTCTATCTATTATAATTAATAAATTATCAAGCTCATATGCCGAGGCAACCAGAATTCCTTCCCAAACTGAGCCTTCATTTAACTCGCCATCACCAAGAATGACGACTATTTTGTTATTTGATTTTTTCAATTTACAGTCAAGTGCAACTCCAGCTGAAACAGATAACAAGTGGCCTAAAGAACCTGAATGAAACTCTATTCCTGGTATTTTCGTATTTGGATGCCAATAAATATCATCAGAAGTGCTGCAGTGATTATCTAATCTGCCTTCTTCTATCCAACCTAACTCCACAAATGTACCATAGAGTGCCGGCACATCGTGACCTTTTGAAAGGAATAAATAATCTCGATGTTCATCTCTCAGATTGTCAATATTGAGATTAAGAAATTTCTTGTAGAGATAAACGACTAAATCAGTGCAGGAAAGCGATGCACCAATAAAACAACCACCTCTACCCGACATTCTGATTATGTGCTCTCTAACTCTGAGGGCAGTATGATCCAATAATGCTAATTCTTTATTATCCATTTACAACTTGTACATATTTTGTTTTACATTCATCAATATTTTGAAGTTCGTTAAGATGACTCTTGTACCAATACTTACCTAAATGCTTAGCATTTATATTTTTTAAATGTGGCTTATTCTCTAAAAGCTCAAGAATGTCATCAAAACCAAAATCTGGTTTTTTAGGATACAGCTCTTGATAAATTGCACGGATTAGAATGTAGTCTTCTTCATAATCCAAGGTCCAGCGATGTGAAAATGAATAATCTAGATTTGGCAGCCAGCTAACGTTTCCAATTCTAAACAATTTTGGATTTTCCCAAATGAAAGGAGTCGTATGTTCTCTCTCATAATTTTTGTTAGCACAAATCCAAGCTTTTTCTAATGCATCAAAACTCATGATCTCAACATCATTACCATCAGGATAAGTTGCTGGATGCAAGTTGCTTACATAGTCAAATTTATTTGAGTTATTTAAATAATATCCAATTACTCTATCAATTATTTTAGGGTCAATTAACGGACAATCAGAGGGAATTTTAACAACGGCTTTTGCCCTGAATTTTTTTGCGGCCATGTAGTGACGCTCAAGTAAATCTGTCGGATGTCCCCGATAGTATAAAATTCCTTCGCTTAAGCAGAGGTCTTCAATAATATCATCCTCTTTCCTATTCGAAGTTATGATTATCACATGATTTGCAAATTGAGATTTAGAAACGCGATCATACATCCTATAAAGCAAAGGTTTGCCACATACCGATAGCATTACCTTTTTGGGTAGCCTTGTTGAGCTCATTCTGGCCTGAATAAGTATAGTCGCTTTTTTCATTTTAACTTTCTTGAAATACAATCTCATAATCTTCAACAGGATAATTTCTAGCAGCACCAAGTAATTCCAATCCTAACTCTGCAATCTTTTGTGCAGAAATACCATTATTTTGCATTGGAGTTAGTTTCTTCAATTCATTAACATCAAAATCTGAATAAACCTCTTTTCCAAGTGCCAATCCAACATAAACAACTGATGAATATTTAGTGATTAAAACGTCACAGTTTGCAATCATTTCGCTTGTATTGCCTTCGGTAAGAACTATTGCACCTGGAGCATATTTTTGAATTTCTTTTATTGCTCTTTTAAAATTCTCGTTTGGATGAAGCTTAAATATTAATCGTCTTCCGTTAGCAATCTTTAAAGCATTGAGAATGAACTTTTTCCTATTTTCATATCTAAAAGTTTCTCTTGCATCGGAGGTGGCAACTAAGACAAATTTTTTAAAAGGGAAATTATTTTTCAAATATTTTTTTGTGTTATCAAAATTTGGAATACCGGTAACAACAATCTTTTCTTCCTTAACTCCTTTTCTAATAAAAAATTCCTTATAACCTTCAGATGCAATACAAAAGGCATCATACTTGTCTGACAAACCTTGAGTGGCGGTACTAGCTAAATATCTCGGAACCTTCAGATATTTAACCAAATAGTAAACGAAATTTTCCGGATCGGTCATTCCTTCTTGAACCAAAATCAATCTGTTACCACGGATATTCTTAGGCACAATTAAGTCAGAACATGTGAAGACAAGATCATAATTATTCCTCTTCGCTTTGTAATCGACTTTCAATCCATTAGATTCAAGATAGCTTAATGTCTGCGCCTTGATTTTATTTCCTAAGATTGTAAACTCTAATAATCTTCTTTTTCTTAGAATCTCGACAAAGCCATCACCATAATAAGGTGTGAAATACAACTCATAATCTTCAAAATGTTTTGAGATTTCATACATCATCGTAGTTTGATTAAGCGAACCACAGATGAATAATATTTTACCTTTTGTCATCAGAAGTAGATCCAATCCTTTTTTTTGCTTAGCAAAAGTAAAAAATAGAATTCGCTTGAATATTATGAGAATGTTAATTTATGGTTAAATAATTGTTAACAAAGAGAATTGAGATGGAGATTAATTTTAATTTGTTAACAGTAATTTAATAATTTCTTAAAGTTCTGTTAACATTGAAATGATTAGCTTTGGTTAAATAATTTTTGATTTTATGCGCATTATCCATCTTTCTGATCTGCATATAAGCAAGGACTTTAAAAGAGATAATATTAAAAAGTTCAAAGCTTGTATAAAACATATCAGCCAATTTTCATTTGATCACCTTGTTATAACAGGAGATTTATCCGAAAATGCTAAGCCTGAAGAATTTAAATTAATCAGGCAAATCCTAAAAAGTTACGATTTACTTGATTCAGCTAAAGTATCCATAGTAATTGGTAACCATGATATATTTGGAGGTGTACAGAGAGCAATGGATATAATTGATTTCCCGCGCAGATGTAAAAATGTTGATTACGAATTACAGGTAGCAAATTTCATTTACCATTTCGAGGAACTGTTTACTGATTGTCAGTTTGCATCCCCTAATAAGTTTTTCCCATATTATAAAAGTTTGGGAGAAATAGGAATTATTGGAATTAACTCAATTGCAACATATTCTAAAATTGGAAATCCGATGGCTTCAACTGGTAAAGTGTATTCCGAACAACTAGATGACATTCAGAGATTATCTACGGAAAATAAATGGAGAAATCAACACAGACTTGCACTTGTTCACCATCACTTTTACAAAAAGAATTTGGAAGCAACTAGTCCACAAAATAAAGTTTGGAATAAAATCGAATCATATAATTTAAGGCTACGGAATAAAAAGAAGACAATAAAATTATTAAAGGAATGCGGGATAAACTTGGTTTTACATGGTCACAGTCATGATGTAAAACAATATAGCAGAAAAGGAATCCATTTTCTTAATGCTGGCGGTTCAATAGAGAATGAAAAAAATAGTTTTTCCTTTTATATAATTGAAATTAATAAAGATGAATGGAATATTGAGTTACAATATATCAGTTCTAAAAAGCAGCCAATAAACATAACCATATAAATATTTCATATAACTTATACTTGCCTAAATTCCTGTTAAAAAATATATAAGGTCAAAATCATAAAAAAGCAATTATAACCTCTTATCCCACAAGGAGATGAATCCAGCTTTTTTAATTACCTCTTGGCCCTCGGGACTTATAACCCAATCAATAAATTTTTTACTGATTCCAGTTGGTGTATTTAGCGTAATAAACATTAGATAACGACTAATTGGATATTTTTCATTTCTCACATTTTCTTCTGTAGGTTCAATATTGTTTATCTTCGAATGAAGAATTCCATTATTAAAACCAATTCCTCCATATCCAATGGCGTTTTCTTGTGAAGCTACTGTTTTCACAATCTCTTCCGTTGCGGATTTTATTTCAGCTTCATCGCAATATTCTTGCATTTGTAGTACGTGTTCTTTAAAGTATAAATGTGTGCCGCTGTTTGTCGATCTGATAAGAAGTTTGATCGGTAAATCCTCTCCGCCGAGCTGCTTCCAATTATTTACTTTACATGTAAAAATATCTTTAAGCTGGTTAACAGTGAGGTTTTTTATGGGATTTTTCGGATTGAGGTAAATACTCAATGCATCTTTTGCTACTAGTGTTGACATTCCAATGCTTCCGAATTCATTTGCTAAAACTCTAACCTCATCAGATTTAGGTAACCTGGATGCTGTACAAATATCTATTTCGCCTTTTACAAGAGCATTTATACCGGTTTTAGTACCGCCGCCTTCTACGTAAATTGAAACAGTAGGATTATTCTTCATAAATTCATTTGCAAGAATAGAAGTAAGATTATACATCGTATCCGATCCCTTAATCCTAAGTACCGTTGATTCATTACTTTTGTAGTAACATCCAAAGTGAATTGTATTGAATAGTAAAAATATTGATAAAACCAATTCTCTTAATCCTAGTCTCATTCTCACCTCATCATCTCTTCTCCGCAATGCTTCTTAACCTTGCTTGTAGGAATGGCGAATCTTCATTCCATTGCGGTTTCTTGTTTGAATTTCCCAGTGTTGTAACAAAATCATATAAAACCATGAGATGCTGGATTGTTGCATTGAAATTAATGTATTGATCTAAATCATCAAAAGGTGAATGGTAAATGTTATTACTATAATTTATAAACCACTTCAGTGCTTCCTCTTTCGATTTATATTTGGGATCGACCCCTTCATAAATTAAAATTGAAGGTATGCCGGCTTGTGCAAAGGAAGCTTGGTCTGATTGATAATATGAAATCCAATTTTCAAATTGATCAGGTATATCAGTTTCTATAATTCCACGTCTTTCCGAAACATCTTTTAGGATTTCTTTTAAAGAAGAATATTCAGATCCAATTCCGATTATTGATTTAAATTCATCGAATGAAGCTAATCCATCAATGTTTAAGTTCGCAATGCATTCATAAAGCGGAAGAATTGGTGATGAAACATAATACTGAGACCCCAATAATCCTTTCTCCTCTGCTGTCAAACAAATAAATAAAATCGATCTTTTCAATCTTGGTTTTAAATCACTAAAGGTTCTCACTAATTCCAAAAGTCCGCTTACACCTATAGCGTTATCAAGTACGCCGTTGTAAATTGAGTCGCCATTTATTTCGGCTCCGACTCCCAAATGATCATAGTGCGCAGATATAATGATATAACTGTCTTTCAATTGATCATCATTTCCTTCTAATAATCCAATGACATTAGATGAAAGGAAATCTCTTTCCTTAAAAGTGCCATTAAATGAAAGCTCGCAATTAAGATGGAAGCTTTGCATATTATTTTCTTCATTCATTTTGTTAATATCTGCAAGATCAAAAATTGAATTTTGAAATAAAATTCGAGCAGACACCGCATTCATTAAAATACTAAGGTTCTTATTCACTGAAGATGCCAGAGAAACGATTTCGAATGAAAACTCATTAATGGTTTTTTCCCATTTAGCATCTGAAAAATCCCTATCTAAAGGAATAAGAATGCTTCCCACTGCCCCGCGAGAAAGGGCTATCCTTTGTTTGGCTTCCGGCAGGCTGTAAATTGTTGGGGTTTCGCCGTTAAAATAGTAATCATCATCCGACTGCGGTTCTCCTTCAATAAAAACTGCAATTTTCCCTTGAATATCAATCTGTTGGTAGTCGTTGTAATCAAATTCAGGAGCCGATATTCCATATCCTACAAATACAAGTGAAGAAGGAACTGGTATGAAGGCTTGTTCTCCTGAAGTAAAAAGCAAATAATCTTTTTTGAGTTCCAGAGAATAACTTTCATCTCGATAATTAATTTTCAATTCAGATGCAGCTAGCGGCAGGCTGCCATGCATTGGAATGTATTGAAAATAAGAATTATTATCGGCCATTGGCTTAAGACCATATTCTGAGTATTTACTGGCAATAAATTTCGCAGTTTCCTCTAATCCAACCGAGCCTGTTCCTCTCCCTTGAAGCGAATCGTTTCCTAGGATATTTAAATACTTTCTAAGACTATCTCCGGAAAATAATTGGATGGGTTTGTCAACAACATCCTCTATTTGCGGATACAAAAGTTGAGAAATATAAAGAATAAATAATATGATTGACTTGAAAGTCATTTTTATATCTGTGTTTTAATATTTTTTTAAAATTTGTATTATAAATTTACCAATAACCCGTAGAAATAACTTCATTAAAGCTGAATTCTGAATTTATTACAAGCAAAGCGAATTTAATGTTAAGAAATTGTTAAATAGTATCAAGGTATTTTTAGCAGATATGATGCATTTATTTCATTATTTTTTTGCTCATTAAAAATGATTTATCTATTTTTTGAACACGTATTTCAAATAACCAATTTCCAATAATGATTTTACAATCGATATTTCAAACATGGCTGCCACTTATTTATTTGTACGGTGTAGGTGGAGTATTTTTCTTTTCAGGCATGTATATCATAATGAAAAGCGGTTCCCTTAATCTGAGGAAAAAACAACATCGTTTTTGGGTTAAAGTGCTATTCGGAGGATTTTTCTTTTTTATGTTTTTACATGCATTCTTAATTATTTCTGCTTTGTATCTTTAAAATTATTGTTAGTATTTTTTATTAGAAGCTAAACGAAAAAAATCGCATTTCTATAAAGGAAAAATTTTATATGCCATCATTTTTCAACACATGGTTACCTTTTATTTATCTTTATGGTGTGGGTGGAATATTCTTCCTGAGTGGTTTAGTGATTGTAAAGAAAGCCGGCTCTTATGATTCTGCAAAAAAAAGACATCGCTTTTGGTGGAAAGTAACAATTTTCGGTTTCTTTTACTTCATGATTATGCATGCGGTACTTATAATTGCAGCTCTATATCTTTAAACTAAAATAAAATTAAATCGTATTATGGAAGTACATCACAGTTTAGGTACAGCGACCGATTGGATAGTAATGGTAGTGTATTTTATTGCCATAATGGCATTTGGCACATACTTTTCAAAATATAACCGAACTACAACAGATTTCTTTTTTGGTGGAAGAAGATTTGCGTGGTGGCTTATTGCTATGAGTATTGTGGCAACGGGCGTTGGCAGTCATAGTTTTATAAAATATGCAGCAAAAGGATTTGAAGCTGGCTTTTCATCTACTATGACATACATGAATGATTGGTTTTTTGTACCTTTCTTTATTTTTGGTTGGCTTCCCATAATTGTTTACACAAAGATCAGATCTATTCCTGAATACTTTGAAAAAAGATTCTCTGCATTAACACGTTTTCTGGCAACATTCCTCCTACTTCTTTATATGATCGGTTATGTCGGTATTGGTTTCTTGACTATGGGTACAGCTATCTTGCCCCTTTTGCCTCCCGAATTTACATTATTAGGAATCCACTTCAACATAACTTTAATGGGTCTAGTCGTAGCAATTGCCGTAATTGTTGGTATCTACATAACTTATGGCGGACAAACTGCAGTTATTTTTACGGATTTAGCACAAGGATTTATTTTAATTTTTGCCGGAATGCTGGTTTTCGTTTTGGGATTAGATTATCTGGGCGGATTCGGAGTATTTTGGAATCTATTGCCAACTGAATGGAAATTACCTCTTGCGCACTTTAATGATCCACCAGGTTTTAACTTTGTAGGAATCTTTTGGCAAGATGGAGTTGCAGGTTCAGTTGGATTTTTATTTATGAATATGGGACTTGTAATGCGATTTATGGCATGTAAAAGTGTTGATGAAGGACGAAAAGCTGCAACGTTCAATATTCTGTTTATGCTGCCTATTTCTGCAATTGTTGTTGGCAATGCTGGTTGGATCGGGAAAGCAATTTCCATTGCAAATCCATCTGTCGTTCCTCCAAATACAAATCCAGATGCGATATTCGTTGTAGTCGCAAATGTAATTTCACATCCCGGTGTATTCGGATTTATCATGGCAGCACTTACGGCGGCACTTATGTCAACCGTAGATACTCTTTTAAATGCAACGGCAGCAATATATATTAACGACATTCATCGCCCGACTAAAAAATGGCTCACAAAAAAAATTCAAAGTTGGAAAGAAGAAGATAAACAAGAATTATTTGCAGCCAGGCTTGCAACAATTGTTTTTACTGCTCTGGGAGTTTTATCGGTGATACCATTTAGCAAATTCCCAACAGTATATGAAGCCCATGGATATTTTCATTCTACACTTACTCCTCCGCTTGTAGTTGCAATATTTTTGGGTGTTTTCTGGAAACGATTTACAAATGCGGCAGTTATTGGAACCTTAGTTGGCGGTGTTGCGCTTATGGTGCTTGGAATGTATTACCCGCAGCCTTTAATTCAGATTTTTGATCACGGCACTGCTTTCGATCCAAAACATCCCTATACATACATTGGGGCACTTTATAATTTATTCGTTTGTGCTTTATTTGCTGTATTAACAACTCTAACTACAAAGCAGCAACTCTCTTTGGTTAAACTGATTAAAAATAGCTCGCATCATAATTTAATTATGTCTTCGTTTGTAATTCTCTCTATACTGATTTACCTGGTGATTGGATTTAACTTAGCTCCGCTTCCCGTTTTATTGTTACTTACATTTATTATGGTCGCTTTAGTCGTATTAGCTTCAAATTATTTCATAGAATATAATGAGGCTGAAAAAACTGAAGGACTCACAGTTTGGTCATTGAATAAAGCAAAAGAGTACTTTAAAGGCAGCAAGGTAAACGATCGGGACGGCGAAAAAATAAAAGTAAACTGGAAATTGAAAGATGGCGAGGATGACACAGTCCATTTCTCAAAGAATGATATGATTAAAATGGCAGCTGAAGTTGGAGATTTGGTTTACATTTCTGATGCAAGATGGCGGCTTGGGGGCTTAAAATCAGTTCATTCAATTTATGGAGAACCGCATGAAGAGGATGGAATTGTTTACATTTCAAAAGAGCATTTCGAGCAAGGTCAATTTGTAAAGGGCAAAGTTCTAAGGGCTGAAAAAGAAATGTGAGAGTCTAAAAAAGGACATCCCTTCATAAACCCAGTTTCTCAACGAATCTATTTCAGTTAAAAGAAACTGGGTTTGTCGCTATTTATTTTTTAACCACTACTTCATTATTCTCCTTATTCACATCGGCAATTTGTATACTTCCCAAAACTATTCGATCAAATTCACCGGGATTATCTAATTTTATTTTTATTGTTTTATCGCCGTTCATCCAAACATCTGCTGCTTTATAAATTACTTTGATTGATACTCCATCTTTCATCAATGAAATCTTGATGGGAATTGGAATGTTACCCACTTTTTCAATTTCCAGTTCAAGTGAATTATTTTTCAGAGTATAAGATTTTATTCCCAAGTCAGGATATCCGAATTCGAAAAACCATGGCTTCCAATACCACGATAAATCTTTTCCTAAATAATTATTAAAGCTGTTAAAAAAATCGTATGGTATGGGATGCTTACCATTCCAACGATTCATAAATTCCTGAAGTGCATTGCGGAAAGTGTCTCTGCCTAGGAAGTCTTGAAGATAATGATACGCAACTCCAGGTTTTGAGTATGATGCAACTCTATATGATGGACTTCTTAATAAAATTGAAGGAATCATCGGCGGCATTTCTAATTCCTTCCCTGCAAATTCAGCATAACTAGTTGCATTTCTTCCAAGCGGGTCGTTCCACTCAACTTGTGATTGAAATTTAAATGGAAGCATAACTGCCATTCCTTCATCCATCCAAGCATATTTTTTTTCGTTTATTCCCATGTAAAAAGGAAAATATGTATGTGCGGCTTCATGTGAGGTTAAACCAACTGTCCCCGCAAGTGTTGTGTTAGATCCATCATTAATTATCATGGGATATTCCATTCCTCCCTCGCCATTGAATACTGTAAATGAAGGATAAGGAAATGGAACACCAGGAAGATCAGTTGAAAAATATTCAAGTGATTCTTTTGCAATTCTGGCAACATCATAAAAATCCTTAGAATCAGAATTATATGCAGCAGAAATTAAAACTCGTCTATCAGAATTCTTATCTGGAACTAAACTCACAGCATCCCACAAATAATGATTACTGCATCCAAAGGCAAAATCTGTAACATTATCAGCTCTGAAATGCCAAACATTTGTCTCTTTACCTGATAAAAATATGTTTCTAGTTTCATAATCATCTTTGGTAATTATATTTATTACTGAATCAGAAGCATGAGCCCGTTCAAATTTACTTAGTATGGATTTACTTAAAACCTCTTTTGCATTCTGTAGAACACCGGTTGACCAAACTACGAATTTATCTGGAGTCTCAACCTCAACATCATAATTATTGAAATCATTATACATTTCTTGTTCACCATTAAAATCAATTTTATCCCAGCCATCTATGTCGTCATAAACTGCAATTTGCGGATACCAGTAAGCAATTAAAAATGTTGTTGAATCATAAATGCCAAATCTTATCGGTGAACCGCTTGGAATCGTAAACTTCCAGTCAATGACAATTTCAGTTGATGAATTAGACCTAATTTTTTCACTAAGCTTAACAATTAAGTTTGTATTTGTGAACTCGAGAGTTGAATAATCGTCAAGGATTAGCGTCTGATCATTTATCTTTAATCGCTTCAGTTCGACTCCATCAGTTATTGACTCCGATGAAATCTGAAAGTTTCTTGCACTATTACTTTTATAAAAGTTCTGATAAAGTCTGATGACTAATTCATTGAGTGAATCGGGGCTGTTATTGTAATACTTGATAGTTTCGGTGCCATCAATAGTTTTATTATATGCATCAAACTTAATTTTGATTTTATAATCAGCGGAGTTCTGCCAATAATTTATACCGGGATTGCCGTCAACAGAACGAGTGTTTCTCTCAAAAGCTGATTTAATATTTAAAGGCAAGATGTTATCCTGGGGATAGGATAAATAGGATAAAACGATAATTGCAATTAGTAGTAATCTTTTCATGATTAATTTTTATTTAATTGTGAAAATAATATTTATGAGTTGTTGCCCGAATTTATGAATGGATTATGAATAGTTCGTTCACTTATCAAATAGTGAATTGCTGGAATTATAATTTTTCTTAGATATTCCAAACCTCTCATAAGCCAGATGTGTCACTTCCCTGCCCCGTGGTGTTCGCTGAATATATCCTTGTTGGATTAAAAACGGCTCATAAACTTCTTCAATTGTTCCGGGATCTTCATTCACCGAAACTGCTAAAGTATTCAAACCAACTGGTCCGCCCCTATACTTTTCAATAATCGCTAAGATTATATCCTTATCCATTTGATCGAGACCATATTCATCAACCTCCAATGCAAGCAAAGCTTTTTTTGAAATATCGAGATTAATCAATTTCTTATCCTCAAAATCCGCAAAATCACGAGTACGCCGTAAAAGCCTGTTTGCAATTCTGGGAGTTCCGCGTGATCTTTTTGCAATTTCATAAGAAGCATCTGAATTAATCTTTTGATTCAGAATCACTGAGGAACGATGCACGATCTTGTCTAATGTTTCAGCTGCATAATAATCGAGACGAAATTTAATTCCGAATCTATCTCGTAATGGCGAAGATAACATACCTGCACGAGTAGTTGCACCTACTAAGGTATATTTTGGTAAACTAATCTGAACCGTTCTTGCACTTGGTCCGCTGTCAATCATGATATCAAGCTTATAATCCTCCATTGCGGAATATAAATATTCCTCTATAACCGGACTTAATCGATGGATTTCATCTATAAATAAAACAGATTTTTCTTCAAGATTGGTTAAGATACCAGCCAAATCACCTGGCTTTTCCAAAACTGGTCCGGAGGTAATTTTGAGATTAACCCCCATTTCATTAGCTATAATATGTGCCAGAGTTGTTTTGCCTAATCCAGGAGGACCTGTAAGTAAAACATGATCAAGAGCTTCACCACGTTTCTTTGCAGCAGAAATAAATACGTTGAGATTGTCAGTTACACTTTTTTGACCATCGAATTCAGAAAGAAACTTAGGGCGTAGAGTCTGCTCGATAATTTTTTCTTCTTCTGATAATTCCGGATTTGTACTTTGTGTTTTTCTCATTTACATTTTACTTATCCAACTAATTGCTTATTCCTAATCTTTAAACGATGAATTAAAATAACCAATAATGTCATTGAAACAATCATTATAATAGCCGTTCCGACTGTATTCCAAACATCTAGATTTTTATTAAATATCAATATTAGTCCGGGAGTCCATGCACTTCCATAAAGTATAATTAAATGTACAACATAAATTAATAAAGTATTTCGACCTATCAGCACTAGTAATTTAGGTATGCTGTTTAACTTTAGTGAAATAAAAGAAACCAATGAATTTAATATCAAAACAAATCCGACACGGAGTGAAATAAGACCGTACGAATCTGTCCAATATTTAATCGCTTCATTTTGAGTATTTGTTTCTAATAATTTTAACATTATAAATATAAATATTAAAATTGTACCTATTTTTGAAAGTCTAAAACTAAACTGAGTTGTTTTGAATATTGCAGGATTTTGCGCTAAATAACTACCTAGAATTGCGCCTGTAAGCAGAAATCCGACCCAGGGAAAAAGAGGAAATAACGAGCCATGATCCTGATAAAAATAAGCAGCCAAAGGAAGTGGAAAATAATTCGACCAAGGAATATGAGCAACTAGGGGCCAGACACCAAAAAAGAAAACAGCACCCAACAAAAAAACGATATTATCTTTTTTACCTTTTTTTTCAGAGATAAATGCAAGCATTAAAATAATTAAAATGCCAAATCCTATTAATTGTAAGATATCAACAGCAAAAAATATTGACCACTGTAAAGGTGTAACTTCGGAAAAATCTATAATATTAAAAGATGGGAAACGGATTAAGTAACCTAAACCGACCAGCAAGAAAAATCTATAAACTCCCTTCTTTACGCGGGGATTTTTAAGAAATGGTTCTTTTGCTAACCGAAACAAGTAAGTAAAAACGGTTCCTGAGGTGAATAAAAAAATTGGGGCTGTCATTCCCCTCATAAAGAACCATATAGAAAAAACACTTGAATCAAAATTTCGATAATCATTGGAGAGAAGAACATCTACGGTGTGACCCTGAACCATTTGTAGTACAGCAAATGCTCTGAGTAGATCGATAAATATTATTCTATTCTTCTTAGAATTTAATGTCATTTGGAAATTAGAAACTCATTTAACTCTAGGAAAAATAAGAATTCAGTTGAATAAAGAGAAATGAATTATCTGAGTGGAAAACATTCTGTAATAAAAATATCCAATGATAACCTTAATTGGAGATAATAAAAAAGCCCATCATTAAGATGGGCGTTGATTGAATAATTATTCGATCTTATCTGATACTTATCGTTCTCGGTTTTACTCTGTCATGTTTTGGCAGCTTTATAATTAGCTGACCATTCTCAAACATCGCTTCGATTCTAGTTTCATCTATACTGTTTGAGATGTTGAACTTTCTGTAGTAATTGCCAATCTCATTTTCGTTCAGAATATAATTTCTCTTGATCGCATCTGAAAAATTTATCTTGCCAAAGATTGCAAGAGAGGTATCTTCCAGCTTAAGCTGTATATTCTCTCTTGGAACTCCCGGCATATTTGCCGTTAAAACAAATTCATCTTCAGTCTCATAAATATCGGTCAAAGGAGCTAGGAAAGTTTCCTTTTCCAGAATCTCATCAATCGATGAATGTTCAGTTTCTTTTACCGATATAAGATCTTTATTATTATTTTTTTCTTTATTCATATTAACCTCTTTTAGTTTTATAATTTTCAATTAATAAATTCTTTATGATTTTTTCTTATTCTTTTCGTTTTCATCATCTACAACTTCATATGAAGCATCCTGAACTTCTTTATCATCTGTCTTCGGTTGATCACCTGTTTGCGAACCGCCTTGAGGTGGTTGCTGTTCAGTTGTACCTTGAGCTCCTGCTTTTGCATAAAGCTCGGAAGCTACCTCACTCCAGACTTTGTTAAGTGATTCAGTTGCAGATTTAATCTGACTAGAATTATTCGTGGCAATTGCATCTTCAACTTTTTTGATTTCTGTCTCAAGCTTAGCTTTTGATTCAGCGGACATCTTATCACCCATCTCAGTTATCTGTTTCCGTGTTTGGAAAACTAAACTGTCTGCTTGGTTTTTAATTTCCACAGCTTCCTTTTTTGTCTTATCTTCAGCAGCATGTTCAGAAGCATCACGTTTCATTTTTTCAACTTCCTCTTTTGATAATCCGCTGGAAGAGGTGATTCTTATACTTTGCTCTTTATTGGTAGCTTTATCTTTCGCATTTACATGAAGAATTCCATTCGAATCAATATCAAAAGTAACTTCAATCTGAGGAACGCCTCGTGGTGCAGGTGGAATTCCATCCAAATGAAATCTGCCGAGGGTTCTATTGTCTGCTGCCATTGGTCTCTCACCTTGCAGAACATTAATTTCTACCGATGGCTGGCTATCAGAAGCCGTCGAGAATACTTCGCTCTTCTTTGTAGGAATTGTAGTATTTGCCTCGATTAATTTAGTCATCACGCTTCCAAGAGTTTCAATACCAAGCGAAAGCGGAGTAACATCAAGAAGAAGAACATCCTTAATGTCACCGGTTAGAACGCCACCCTGAATTGCGGCCCCAATTGCTACAACTTCATCTGGATTAACTCCTTTGTGAGGTTCTTTACCGAAAATATTTTTTACTAACTCCTGAACCATAGGTATTCGTGTTGATCCACCAACTAGAATTACTTCATCAATATCTTTAGCAGAGTAACCTGAATCTTTAAGTGCTGTTTCACACGGTACTTTTGTTCGGTTAACTAAATCATCAATTAACTGCTCAACTTTTGAACGTGAGAGCGTGATGTTTAAATGTTTAGGGCCATCTTGAGTAGCAGTAATGAACGGAAGATTAACGTCAGACGAGACTGATGAGGACAATTCTATCTTAGCTTTTTCTGCTGCCTCTTTTAATCTCTGTAATGCCATCGGATCTTTACGTAGATCTATTCCTTCATTTTTCTTAAATTCATCGGCAAGGTAATCAACTATTCTCTGATCAAAGTCATCACCGCCCAAGTGTCCATCGCCGTTGGTAGATTTGACTTCAAAAACACCATCGCCGAGTTCAAGGATTGAAACGTCGAATGTTCCACCACCAAGATCGTATATGGCAACTTTATGATATTTTTCTTTTTTATCCAACCCATAGGCTAACGCAGCAGCAGTTGGTTCATTTATAATTCTTCTAACATTCAATCCAGCAATTTCACCGGCATCTTTAGTTGCTTGCCTCTGCGAATCATTAAAATATGCTGGAACTGTAATCACAGCTTCTGTAACCGGCTGACCTAAATAATCTTCAGCAGTTTTTTTCATTTTCTGCAGAATCATTGCGCTGATTTCCGGTGGCGAATATACTCTATCATCAATTTTAACTCTAGCAGAATTACTATCTCCAGGTATTACCTCGTAAGGCACCTTGGTTTTTTCATCACGAACTTCATCAATTAGTCTTCCCATAAATCTTTTAATAGAAAAGACCGTGTTCTTCGGATTTGTAATTGCTTGTCTTTTTGCTGGTTGGCCAACTAATCTTTCGCCGGATTTAGTAAAGCCGACAACTGATGGAGTTGTTCTACCGCCTTCGGAATTTGGTATAACAACCGGATCATTACCTTCCATAACCGAAACGCATGAGTTTGTTGTTCCTAAATCAATTCCAATAATTTTTCCCATTATATTTTTCTCCTATGATTAAGTACTTTATTAAATAATTATCAATTTTTATTTTATTTGAATCTGTCGTTCTTTGACTGTAATATTTGCTGCTTTTTCCAAAACAATTTTCAGTATTCCATTCTCAAACTCTGCACTTGCAGCGTCGGGATTTATTTCCTCATGCAAAGTAAATGATCTTGCAAAAGAACCATGGATTCTTTCACTTCTGATTAATGATATATCTTTTTTATCATCGTAGACTTTTTTCTCACCCTTGATAGTGATAATATTATCCTCAAGCGAGATATTAATATCTTCTTTTTTAATTCCTGGTACTTCAAGTTCGAAATAAATATTTTTTTCATCTTCAGAAATATCTATCTTTGGCAAGAAGGTATTGTTATAATTAAAGTTTGATGGAAATTCCCCAAATAGTCTATGAACTTTGTTTCCAAGAAGTTCGAAATCTGTTAAGGGTTCAAATTTTATAAGTGTCATTTTGCTCTCCGAAATTAAGTATTTATTTAATTTTTTGTTTTTACTACTAAATAACCGTGCCAAAATGAGAATGTCCAATTTCGTTAAAAAACAGATTATTTTGATAAGTTATTTATTCTACTCATTATAAACTATTGGCTTAAATTGTGTCTAATTGGCAGTATAGAGAACTTTAAGGCTGGGTCTCCGCCAATTTAACAAAACAAAAAAAATAGAAATCGTATGGAAAGATTATTCAGAATTGATGATTTTGATATCAAACTCGATACCGAAGTAATTGGTCGAAACTTTATTTATTGTGAGGAAATTGATTCAACTAATTCC
>JBGSOQ010000142.1:0-11194 GCA_041739035.1 Ignavibacteriaceae bacterium
AGTACAATTAACTTGTTGGACAATGAATTAGCCGAACTTTCTGATGAAGAGCTGATAGCGGAATTTCAGCAAAACAATACAATTAAAGCATTTGAAATTCTGGTTCAGAGATATAAAAATCCGCTGACAAATTTTGTTTTCCGTTATCTCGGTGACTATGAGTCTTGTACCGATGTTGTGCAGGAAACGATGATAAAGTTCTACAGAAATAAAGATTCATATAAATCAATTGCTAAGTTTTCAACATGGATTTACACAATTGCCGGAAACCTTGCTAAGACAGAATATCAGAGAAGACGGAGAAGACAAATCTTTTCCATTAACTCTTATGGCGAAGAAAAAGAGAACTATGAAATTCCAGATGAAAGCTACAGACCTGATGTAATGACCGACAGCGGAATTAAAGATAAAATAATTCAGAATGCGCTGTTGAAAGTTTCCACTGCATATCGTGAAGCAGTAATTTTAAGAGATATTCAAGAACTTTCGTATGAGGAGATTGCAGAGATAATGGGAATAGAAGTCGGAACTGTAAAATCAAGGATTAACCGCGGAAGAGCACAGCTTCAAAAATTATTAAAAAATATTTATAGGGAATAAGATTTAATCATGTCGCGCCTTAACGATGAAAATATGAACGAAAAAGTTACGAGATTACTTAAAGATCTTCCGAAGATTAACGCACCCACCAACTTTGAAACAGAGTTGTCAAAAAGAATAAACCAAGAAGGGCAAATAAAAGAAAAGACACCCTGGTTTGATAAAATATTTTCACCGAGGCTAATTCCTTCTGCAGCTTTAGCAGTTACTGTAGTAATAATTCTGTTCTTACTGGAAGGAACTGTTGGTGATGTTGAGGATCCATTCCAAATAATGCCGAAATTACGGGAAGAACAAATTGCCATGCAAGATCAACCTGCAACAATATCTGGTAGAAGGGTTGTTGGCGAAGGAAACAATCAAATTGTTGAAGAAAAATCTTACAACACAGTTAGAGATAAATCAAAAAGCAAGAAAGAGACCTACAGAAGTGATTCTAATTTAAGGCAAACTTCATCTTTAAAGGAATCATCAATTGAGCGAATTTCGGTCACTGCGTCAAATTATTTGCCCGATCAAGCTGTAATCATGGGTGGCGGACTCAACTATAAAATTGTCCGACTCGACGAGGAAGAGCGCAGGCAAATTGAAATACTCCGCGAAAAGATTGACATCAGTTCGGAAAATCTGCGTAAAAATTAAAAAAAACGCTATTTCTCTAAAAACTTTCATTGGAAATTGTGGCTCTAATTTCTATATTTGGCTCACATTTTTATAAAACTTTAGGACAGATTGGACTTAAAATGAAGAAAGGTATTCACCCGGAATATAGACCCGTTGTATTTCAAGATGCTTCGGCGGATTTTGCAATACTTACAAGATCAACCATTAAAACCGGTGAAAAAATAACATGGGAAGATGGCAACACTTATCCATTAGTTAAGTTAGAAATTTCAAGCGCATCTCATCCATTTTTTACCGGAAAACAAAAATTACTTGATACTGCTGGTAGAGTTGAAAAGTTCAAAAAGAAATACGGCAAGAAAGAAGCTTAACCAAGAACAATTTTTTCGCAGTAAAATTTTTAGCCGCCTTGTGCGGCTTTTTTATTTATAATAAATCATTATTTCTCAGATGTAATAAAATTCCCATCGAGATTATTACCCTAAAAAATGTTAAATTGAAAAAGAATTTTCAACTTTGTTCTATCATTTCGACGGGCATAATTCAAAGCAGTTAACAAAATTTCTAATTAAACTGATAACATGGACGAAAATACAACGCAGCTTGAAGAGCATAAGGTAAAGGATTTATACGAAGGCGTTAGGGGACTTGCGGTCAAAATCCTTAATCGAGTTGAAAGAACCGATGCGTACCTCGATAAGCTGCTTGATAACGAAATGAAGAATGCGGAGCTCGGAGGTCCGGACAAAGCATTATTGTACGAAATAGTTCACGGTGTTGTTAGATGGATGGGGCGGCTTGATTGGGTGCTGAATGGTTTTTACAAAGGACAATTTTCAAAAGCAATTCCCAATCTTAAAAACTGTCTGCGTGTTGCGTTGTATCAAATTCTTTTTTTAGATAGAGTCCCCGATTATGCGGCGGTTAATGAAGCGGTCGAGTTTATCAAAAAACTGCAAGGGCAAAAGCCGGCTGATCTAACAAATGCAATTCTTAGAAATATCATTCGAAGTAAAAACGGAATTCGCTATCCCGATCCGGAAGAAGATTTAATAGGTTACATCAGCGCTTATCACTCACATCCATCGTGGCTTGCGAAAAGATATGTAAATCGTTTTGGGCGCGAAGCAACGGAAAAACTTTTTGCCGCCAACAATGAAAAGCCTTTCTTAACTCTTAAAGTGAATTCTTTAAAAGTTCAGCATGAAGAATTTAAATCTTTACTCAACGCTGTTAACCTAAAATTTGTGCAAGGAAAATATTTGTTGGACTTTTTCAAACTGCAAAATCTTACAAATATTACGGCATGGGAGCATTTCAATAACGGTTATTTTGATGTTCAGGATGAAAGCGCCGGGCTTGCATGCAAACTTTTAGATGTAAAACCCGGGCTGCGAGTCCTAGATATGTGTGCGGCTCCGGGTGGTAAAACATCTTACATTGCCGGATTGATGCAAGACCATGGCGAAATTGTTGCGCTCGACCGCTACGAAAGCCGACTTCATGTCTTAAGCAAAAATATCAAGAGATTAGGGCTTAAAAGTATTAGACCATTAGTGATGAATGCAATGGAATACAACAGAAAAGATTTCGATAGAATACTTGTTGATTCTCCTTGTTCGGGAACAGGGACATTTTCTAAAAAACCGGATATCAAATGGAAAGTAGATTTGCTTGATATTAAAAAATTGTCGGAATTACAATATACTCTGCTAATAAAAGCATCAACCTTGATTAAAAAAGATGGAATTCTGGTTTACAGTACTTGTTCAATTGAACCGGAAGAGAATTTTCAAGTTGTGAAAAAGTTTTTGGAAAATAATTCTAATTTTAAACTATCAAATCCTGAAGAAAATGTTCCGAAAGAACTAATTGATGAAAACGGGTGCATTTCCACATTGCCGCATATTCATCAAATGGACGGAGCTTTTGCAGCTAAGTTATTGCGTGTTGAATAATTAAATAATCATCTATTCAAAGTACTAGAAATATGTTTGACGAACTTGCCAATGAACTGAAAACTGCAAGAGAAAAGAATTCCATGACTCTTGCGCAGGTTGCTAACAAATCAAAAATTGATCTCAAATTCCTTGAAGCAATGGAGCATGGAGATTTTGCATTTCTTCCAGACCTGTATGTTCGTGCATTTGTTAAAAACTTTGCCAGAACAATCGGGCTTGATGAAAACAAAATTTATAAAAAATTTGAGGCTGCTCGTAAAGGAATTCCCTATATCGAAGAACCACCCCAGTATCATGAAATTCTTCGTCAAGCTTCAGAGGCATCAAAACAAAAGACTCCTCCGAGTATTTCTCAAGAAAAACAATCCCTGCGAAAAAACAAACCCGAAATACAGAAGAAGGATTCCCTATTTACGTTTGATGCAGTAGGAGAAAACAATCCGGTGCAAAATACAGCGTCATCAATTAGTAAGCGGAATCTTATAGTTGGCGGCTCTGCTCTAGGGGCGATTTTACTATTCACAATTTTTTATTTTTTGTTTTTTGATCAAAGTGAACAAATAATTGTTGTCGAAAAGCCAATTGAAGAGGTAATCTTGCAAAATCAGCGTTATGTGGAAGACGAGCAAACCCCCAGCAATGAACTGGGGGTTGGGATTTCCGACAGCCTGGTTTTAATGATAAATGCTAATGACACTTCATGGATAAAAGTATCAATCGACGATCAGGCATCAGGAGAATTTATTCTCCTGCCGAACTCGCAAAAAATTGTTAAGGCAAAAACAAATTATCAGCTTACATTGGGAAATTCCGGCGCAATTAAGCTGATTTTGAATAATAAGCAGCTTCCGTTCTCAGGCAGAAGTAAAGTACCGCTAAACTTATTGATTGACAGAAAGGGTTTGAAATACCCCGATAAATCTCCCTCTCAAAGGTAAACCAAATGCCTGGCAAAGTGGAAAAGGAAATTGAAAAACTCCGCGATCTTATCAGAGAGCATGATTATAACTATTATGTTCTTGCCGAACCATCCACCAGCGATGAAGAATATGATAAGCTTGTAAAAAAACTTGAGAAGCTTGAAGCTGAGAACCCCAATTTAATCACACTGGATTCGCCCACACAACGAGTTGGAAAAGATTTAACTAAAGAGTTTAAAGCTGTAACTCATAAAATTCCCATGCTGAGTCTTGCTAACACGTATAGCGAAGATGAGCTTTATGATTTTGATAGAAGAATCCGGGATGGGCTGCCGGAAAACCAAAACGTTAAGTATGTTGTTGAACTTAAAATTGATGGTGCCTCTGTAAGTTTGAATTATGTGAACGGCTATCTTAAAACGGCAGCAACGCGCGGTGATGGATTTGTGGGAGAAGAAATTACAGTAAATGTAAAGACTATTAAATCGGTTCCGTTAAAATTAAAGAATCTAAAATCAATTCCTTATGCGTTAAAAAATTTTGAGGCCAGGGGCGAAATTTATATGAATATTGCCGATTTTTTTAATTTGAATAAGGAAAGGGGAAAAAGGGGAGAAAAGCTTTTTGCCAATCCCCGAAACTCTTCAGCAGGCACTTTGAAGCTTCAAGATCCCAAAGTTGTTTCACAGAGGCCGCTCAATATTTTTTTATATTCTCTAATCAGCACAGACGAAGAGTTAGATTCACAAATCCAAAATCTGGAGATTTTAAGAAAACTAGGATTTCGGGTAAACCCGGAAGCTAAGCTGTGTAAAAATATTGATGAGGTTATTCAAATTTGCCGGGAGCTTGAAAAGAATCGCGAAAGACTTGAATATGAAGTTGATGGAGCGGTTATTAAAGTTAACTCAATAAAGCAGCAAAATATTTTGGGAAGCATTGCTAAATCTCCCAGATGGGCAGTTGCTTTTAAATTCAAAGCTAAGCAGGCATTCACTAAGTTAAATAAAATCACCTGGCAGGTTGGTAGAACTGGCACAATCACGCCAGTTGCAGAATTGGAACCTGTGCTGCTTGCTGGTTCAACTATCAGCCGGGCAACTCTTCATAACTTTGATGAAATAAAACGAAAAGACATCAGAGAAGGTGATAAAGTAATAATAGAAAAAGGCGGAGATGTAATTCCTAAAATCATTTCTGTGGTTCTAAAGGAGAGACCTTCCGGCAGCAAAGAAACTAAACCACCGGCCAAATGTCCAGTTTGCGGGTCCGAGATATTCAAACCAGAAGAAGAAGTTGCATACTATTGTGAGAATAGCGAATGCTCTGCACAGATCAAAGGACGAATTGAACATTTCGCATCAAGAGGAGCAATGGATATTGAGGGGCTTGGCGAAGCCGTCATTAATCTTTTTGTTGATCTTGGCTATCTCAAGACATACGATCAAATATATGATCTGAAAGATAAACGTGACAAATTGGTAAAAATAGAACGGCTTGGAGAAAAGAGTATTGATAATCTGCTTAATGCAATTGAGGAAAGTAAGAAACAGCCGTTCGCCAAAGTTCTTTTTGCATTGGGAATTAGATATGTTGGTTCCGGTGCTGCTAAAAAATTAGCAGAGCATTTCACATCAATCGATGAAATGATAAATGCATCAGAAGATGAAATTTCTTCAATTCACGAAATTGGTCCGAGCATAAGCAGCAGCGTAAAGAATTTTTTTGCTGATAAACACAACCTTAAAATCATACAAAGATTGAAAGATCACGAGCTGATTTTTAAATCTGAAAGGAAAAAGACCGAACAAACGCCATTTACCGGAAAATCTTTTGTTCTTACCGGGACATTGTCCAAATTTTCTCGTGAAGAAGCTGAGGAAAAAATTAGTAATTTTGGTGGGAAAACAGTTTCGAGTGTTAGCAAGAAAACGGATTTTGTCTTAGTTGGAGAAAATCCGGGCTCTAAGCTTACTAAAGCTCAAACTCTCGGTGTAAGAATTATTAATGAAAATGACTTTATTAAATTATTGGAGGAGGCAGTAGCTAAGTGATAGATTTTGTAAAAGAAAAATTGGCCGGTTTAATTGTTCGCAATAAATTTAAATCGGGGCAAAAATCTACAATATCTTTCCGGGATTGTTTTAAGAAGTCCTTTACTTTTTTGGTGCTAATGCCTGATAATGATACGGATTTTCATTACGCAATAGATGTTCTAAAAAGTTTGAACTTAAATAAAAAACATGCAACGGTTTTTACGCAAGAGTTTCGGGCAAATCTTGTACCTGTGAAGTACCGGCCACAAGTTGTTGAATACACAGACAGGGACATAAGCAGACTTTACATTCCAAGCAAAAAGTTAATGGAAAAATTAACAGCGCTGCGCTTCAATGCTATTCTTGATTTAAACATAAAAGAAAATATCTTTTGCAGCGTTGTTACAAGTATGGTAAATGCACCATATAAAATGGGTTTTCAAAAAAATAATTCCGATAAGTATTATAATCTTCAAATTAATAATAAAGAAGAAAGTCCGGAATTGTCTTACAAAAATTTTCTAAATTGTTTAGAAATGTTTTAAATAAAAATATCCGCGTTCATTGAATAATAATTTACAGGCAGTTTAATGAATTTTGAAACAAAACGCATAAATGATATAACCGTTTTTAAACTTAACGAGAAACGGCTGGATACCAACATATCGGGCTTGTTAAAAGGCGAATTCACACTTCTCCTTAAAGTTGAAGGAATTAACAAATTGATAATTGACTTGAGTGAAGTGGAAACATGTGACAGCTCGGGTCTAAGCGCTCTTCTTGTGGCAAATCGAACATTAAATTCTTCAAACGGCAGTATTCGTTTGGTTGCCCCGTCAGAAAAAGTTTTCACACTTATTAAAATCACACAGCTCGATCGTGTTCTTCATGTTTGTGATACCGTTGAAGAAGCAATTGAAGAACTAAAAAACGCTTAAGGAAATAAATTGGAAGGAAAGACGCTCGACTATGTAATTATTGTTGTCTTTCTGATTGGTACAGCGGCATTCGGGATAGTTTCGGGCGGCAAGCAAAAAACAGTTAAAGATTATTTCCTCGGTTCAAAAAATATTCCATGGTGGGCAGTTTGCTTTTCAATTGTAGCTGCCGAAACAAGTACATTAACATTCATATCAATTCCGGGTTTAGCTTATTTAACAAATCTTAATTTTCTCCAAGTTACTTTTGGCTATCTAATTGGCAGGATATTGGTTGCTTCCGTTCTACTGCCGGCCTACAACAAAGGCGAATTGAAAACAGCGTACACTTTTCTTGAAACCAGATTTGGCGGTAAAACCAGGTCGTTTGCCTCGATAATATTTTTATTTACACGTACCGCAGCTGATGGTGTTCGACTTTTTGCAACGGCGATTCCTTTAAAACTTATGCTTAATATCGATTATCCTTTAGCCATTGCAATTATAGCCCTCATAACTTTAGTTTATACATACACAGGCGGAATGAAGGGCGTAATTTGGGTAGATGTAATTCTAATGTTCATTTACCTTGGCGGTGCCATTCTCTCGGCAATTTATCTTATTAATTTAATTCCCGGGGGATGGAACACAATCACCGGATCGGCTCTTACGAATGACAAATTCTCTATCTTTAATTTGGGTTTTGAAAATGGAATCGCAGGATTCTTCAGCCAGCCTTACACATTGTTAGGCGGATTAATTGGCGGAGCTTTTCTCTCAATGGCTTCGCATGGCACTGACCAGCTAATTGTCCAACGGTTGTTATCAACAAAAAGTCTTAGAGATGGACAAAAAGCTATTATTGGCAGCGGAATAATTGTAATCTTTCAATTCGCCATTTTTCTTGTAGTTGGGGTGATGCTATACGCATTTTATGGAAGCCTTAAAGTTAAATCGGATGAGATATTCCCTATGTTTATTATTAATGTTCTTCCATCTGGAGTATCGGGAATTATTGTTGCCGGGTTATTTGCAGCGGCTATGTCAACTCTTGCCGGATCAATGACTTCACTTGCATCTTCAACAATGAATGATTTATTCATCCCCTTCTTCGGTAAGAATCTTGATGATAATAAGCAATTAAGAGTTTCACGTTTGTTCACAATTTTTTGGGCTGGAATGCTTGTCATTGCGGCAATTCTGTTCATGGAATCTTCTCGTGCGGTAGTTGAAATAGCACTAAGCATTGCCTCCTTCACTTACGGCGGATTGCTTGGAACATTTCTTCTTGGTATTCTCAACAAAAAGGCAAAACAGGAAGATGCTCTCGCGGGTTTTGTTGCGGGAATTTTTATAATGATAAGTGTAATTTCTTTGAAGCTTGTCGCGTGGACTTGGTACACGATTATCGGAGTTATTGCGACACTTCTAATCGGTAGTTTGTTAAATAAACTCTCTGATCGCCAATAGTCTAAAAATTAATTGCCTGAATTTTTTCAAAATAACTTGTTGTAGATT
The DNA here is from genome assembly GCA_041739035.1 of Ignavibacteriaceae bacterium. Taxonomy (GTDB): domain Bacteria; phylum Bacteroidota; class Ignavibacteria; order Ignavibacteriales; family Ignavibacteriaceae; genus XYD12-FULL-36-8. The sequence goes on from JBGSOQ010000142.1 coordinate 8,577, forward strand.
CGATTTTCTTGATTTGCCCTTTTGCCTTCACTAATTTAACAATCATAATATTTGATTTGTGGGATTAACTTGTACTTACTAGATCACCTAATAATTGCAGCTTACTTTGTCTTCTCAATTGGTATTGCACTTTATTATTCACGGCGTGCAGGCAAAAGTACAGACGAGTTTTTCCTTTCCGGCAGAAACCTTCCTTGGTATTTAGCAGGACTTTCGATGGTAGCGACAACCTTTGCCGCAGATACACCCGTTGCTACTAAGAAGTTTTATGCAAAAAATGGCATCACACGTAATTGGATTTCCGGTGTTGTGCTTGTCTATTCAATTTTATTTGGAACGGGCAGCCTAATATTTGGAAACATGTTCGCTGCTTTGATTTGTTTGATCTCCGCCACATTCTTGATCGTAATTATTTATAAAAACCTCCAGCATGTTGGCTGGTCTAAACTGATTACCTGAGAGCAATATGTTGGGAAAAGAAAAGTTAAAAGCCATCCAGTTAATTATTTTTGATCTTGATGGTACACTTTTAAAAAATAACGGAACCGTTGGCGACGAAACCAAGCGGCTCATTAAAAAGCTGGTAAAACTAGGTGTAGTGTTTTCATTTGCCACAGGCAGACTTCACTCTGCTATCACTAAGTATGCGGAAATTCTAGAAATAAAAACACCCCTAATTTCTTTAGATGGCTGCTTGATTAAAAATCATCCTGAAGGAAATATTATTTTTGAATCGTTCGTCCCAACAAAATATGTTTCCCAGGTGCTTGGTTATACAGATAAGCTTGCTGCTTATGTTGCGCTGTGTCATGACCATGCGATTTATTATACGCAGCAAAATGCATTCATTCCGGAAATGATGGATAAGCTTGGTGCGAAGTATGAAGAAGTTGATTCCTATGAGAAATATGTTCACAAAACATTGGAGGTTGTTATTGCTGCGAACAATTTCACCTCAATTAATTATATTCGTGAAGCTGTTACATTTCCATTTCTATCAAGAGTGAACACATCCTTTTTTCAATCTCATTCACATCCAGGTATTTATTATCTTGAGATTAGAAAAAGGGGAAGCTCGAAAGGCAAAGGATTGGAAAGATTAACCAGGTATTTAGATATTCATAAAAGAAACACTGCTGTGGTATGCGATTGGTATAATGATATTAGCCTGCTTCAAAAAACAGTGACTAAAATTGCTATGAATAATGCGGTTGATGAAGTTAAAAAGTTGGCAGATTATGTCACTTCAAAAACTAATAATGAGGATGGTGCCGCTGAATTTCTGGAACTAGTTTTAAAATCAAAATCTGAATAAACATGACTGAAATATTCAAAGCACGGTTTAAGGAAAGCTTAAGAATAAAACTATTCATTGGGCTAGTCACAGTCGTGCTTATCATTTTAATGTTTCCCAAAGCCGAATCACTCGAATTCGAAGTGCTTGAAGGATCGGTGTGGATACACGATGATTTAATAGCTCCGCTCAGTTACCCTATTCTCAAACCTCCCGACGTTTACAGAAGCGAAATTCAAGATGCCAGAAATAGTGTTTACCCTGTCTTTTCGAAGAATCAGTTTCAAGCAACAGTTATAATTGATTCTTTCAAAATTTACCACGATTACTTAATTGAGATATTTGATAAATCGTTGGCTAATTCGCCAAGTGAAAGTGTAAACCCCACTTTCTTAAGTAACAATTCATATAACACACTTTTTAACATTTATAAACAGCAGAAGAATAACCGAACCAACGGCCCGGTAAATATTGAAAAGGTTTTAATGACCGCCTCCGAAAATCTGGCGAAACTTTATAAAACCGGCGTAATAGAAATACTCAGTGTAGAAAACCTTCGGGATAGCATTGCCGTAAGAACAGGCAATGTTGATGTGATCGAACCGTTAAAGAAGTATTTCACTATAAATAAAGCAAGGGATGAGATTAGAAGTAATCTGCAAAGTATTGGATATCCGACTGAGGTAGAAAATGCAATTATTGAATTCACAGATCACTTTATTTTTCCGAACATTACTTATAATGCAGAGTTTACTAATGATGAAATTCTACAAGTACAAAGTGAGGTTTCAAAATATGCGGGTATTGTAAACGAAAATGAAAGAATTATTGGAAAGCATGAACGAGTAACCAAAGATGCCAAATTAAAAATAGATTCGTTTCGTGCAGCAAAGGGAGAAAAATATCAAGATCAAGGAATTTCATTCCAACTTTTAGGAAAATTCTTGCACATAGCATCGCTGATTACTTTGTTAACAATTTATCTTTTCAATTTCAGAAAGAAAATATTTCGAGACAATGCAAAGCTTATGATTTTCAGTTTGATGTTCATTTTTATATCATTCGTTACATACTTAATCAACCAGATTACTGCACCCGCCCCACTTCAATATTTAATTTTTGTTCCTGCCGCATCAATGATCCTGACAATTATCTTTGATTCAAGAGTAGGGTTTTATTCAACAGTTATTATTTCGCTTATTACGGCGGCGCTTAGAGGAAACGATTATTCATTTGCTATTATGAACCTCTTCGCAGGCGCACTAGCGGTTTATACGGTGCGGGATATAAAAAACCGGTCACAAATTTTCAGATCATTCTTTTT
>JBGSOQ010000472.1:0-5432 GCA_041739035.1 Ignavibacteriaceae bacterium
ATTTGCTGGGATCAATGGTATCCTGAAGCAGCAAGATTAACTGCACTGCAAGATCCGTCGGTGATTTTTTATCCAACAGCTATCGGCTGGCATCCTTCTGAAAAAGAGGGGCATGGGAAATCGCAATTTGAATCTTGGCAGACAATACAACGCAGTCACGCAATTGCTAATGGAGTTTATGTCGCCGCGGTCAATAGAATTGGCTTAGAGAAGATTGATAAAAATTCTGCGGGCATCGAGTTTTGGGGATCATCGTTTATCGCAGATCCGCAAGGCAAAATTATCGCACAAGCATCTGTAGATAAAGAAGAAATACTGATTGCCGAAGTAGAACTTGATAGAATTGAGTACATCAGACGCAATTGGCCCTTTTTACGCGACAGACGAATTGATTCGTATGATGGAATTTCAAAACGATTTTTGGATTAGAAATTTTGCAAAGCAAAAAAAATAATAGCACGCAGATGACACAGATTTGGCAGATGAGCGCAGATTTAAGTCATGCGAATCAGTAAGATCAGTGTCATCAGTTTGCCAATGATTTTGATTTTATGATCACAACACAATCTCAATACCGTCTCCCCGCTGAATGGGAAAAACACGAAGCAACCTGGATTGGCTGGCCGCACAATAAATCGGATTGGCCAGAAAAATTTACTCCTATTATTTGGGTGTACTGCGAAATTGTAAAAAAAATTTCTGAGGGTGAGAAAGTCAGAATAATCGTTGAGTCTATTGAGCACAGGAAAAAAGCAATAAAAGCTTTGAAAGATTCTAATGCTGATTTATCCAACGTAGAATTTTTTATTCTTAAAACTGATCGCGGTTGGACGAGAGATTCAGGTCCTATTTTTGTAAAATTAAAAACTTCGGGTGAAATTAATTTAGTTCACTTCAAATTTAATGCTTGGGCTAAATATGAAAATCATAAAAAGGATACTCATCTACCGGATTTTATTTCAAAGAAAATGAATCTAAAAAGCATCAAATCAATTCACAAAAACAATCATGCGGTTTTGGAAGGCGGTTCAATTGATTCAAATGGCGATGGTGTGCTCTTAACAACCGAAGAATGCTTGCTTGATCCAAAAGTTCAAATCCGCAATAAAAATTTTACAAAAGTCGATTATGAAAAAGTTTTCTGTGATTATCTCGGAATTCAAAAAGTAATTTGGCTGGGAAAAGGAATTGCCGGAGATGATACTCACGGTCATGTTGATGATCTTTGCCGGTTTGTTAGTAGAAATAAAGTAGTTTTAGTTCAAGAAGACAATTATTCAGATGTAAACTATAAGCATCTAAAAGAGAATAAGGAGCGTCTTGAATCCGTAATTTTGGCTGACGGTTCCAAATTAGAAGTAATTGAATTGCCAATGCCCTCGCCAGTTATCTTTAAAGGGCAAAGATTACCAGCGAGCTATGCGAATTTTTATATCTGCAATTCACACGTAATTGTTCCTACATTTAATGATTTAAAGGATAAAATTGCTTTAGGTATTCTTAGTGAGATATTCAAAAATAGAAAAGTAGTTGGCATTCATGCAGTTGATTTAGTGTGGGGACTTGGTACATTGCATTGCTTAACACATGAACAACCTGAATGTGATTAAATAGCAGTAAATCTCAAGTTTTGATTTTATTTACAACGAAAAGCCTCAGTTTTTTTGCTAAATTTTTTGTTTTTTTCTCAAATTGACTTAAGTTTTCAACAAGAAATTTCTTCAGTTTTTACAGAGGAGTTAAATTTGTGATTATAGGCATTCCAAAAGAGATTCTTCTAGGTGAGAATCGAATCGCAGCCACACCTGAAGTAGTATCCAAATATATTAAAGCCGGATTTACAGTTCACGTAGAACGTGATGCTGGCATAAATGCAGGATATTCAAATGAAAAATTCTCGGATTTAGGTGCTAAGATCTTTGACAACACTTCCGAACTATTCCAATCAGCAGATGTTATTTTAAAAGTTCAGCGTCCTGCTGAAAATGAATCATTAAAAAAACATGAATTGGATTTGATGAAACCGGGAACTTTACTTATAACTTTTCTTTACCCGCTTCATTATCACGATTTAGTTAAAAAGTGTGCCGAGAAAAAAATAAATGTTATTTCTATGGACATGATTCCGCGAACTACTCTAGCGCAAAAAATGGATGCACTAAGCTCTCAGGCAAATCTTGCTGGTTACAAAAGTGTCTTACTTTGCGCTAATGCACTTGGCAAAATTTTCCCTCTAATGATGACTGCTGCCGGCACTATTTCTCCTGCAAGAGTTGTGATTATGGGCGCAGGTGTTGCTGGTTTACAAGCCCTTGGGACAGCAAAAAGATTAGGTGCTGTTGTTGAGGTTTCCGATATTCGTCCTCAAGTCAAAGAGGAAGTTCAGAGTCTTGGCGGCAGATTTATCGAAGTACCAACTGACGAATCGATGCAAGATGCCGGCGGCTATGCCAAAGAAGCTACGGCTGAATTTTTAGAGAAACAAAAAGCATTAATCTTCAAGCATATAACAGAAGCCGATATTGTAATCACTACTGCGTTGGTTCCCGGTAAAAAAGCACCGGTACTCGTTACAGAAGAAATGGTTAAGAAAATGAGACCTGGAAGTGTGGTGCTTGACATGGCGGTTGAGTTTGGTGGAAATTGTGAAGTTAGTGAGTTAGGAAAAACAGTTAAGAAACATGGCGTAATTATAATCGGAGAGCCTAATTTACCTAGTTTAGTGCCACAACATGCAAGTGATATGTATTCAAAAAATATTCTTAGTTTAATTCAACATATCAGCAAAGAAGGTAAAATTGAATTGAAACTTGAGGATGAAATTGTAAAAGGTTCTTTGATTACGCATAATGGTGAAATTATTAACCAAAGAATTAAAGAAATTATTAGGTGATTTTTTAATAACATAATCAAAAGGATAGATTATGGATGAGTTCTCTTTTTTAATGCACATATATGTTTTCGTGCTAGCGATTTTTGTGGGATTTGAATTAATAACAAAGGTTCCACCAACACTTCACACACCATTAATGTCCGGCTCGAACGCAATATCCGGAATTACAATTGTTGGTGCTATTTTAAGTGCTGGACTGGAACAATTTACAATAAGTACCATACTCGGGTTAGTCGCAGTTATCTTCGCAATGATAAATGTAATTGGCGGATTTCTCGTGACCGATCGTATGTTAAAAATGTTCAAGAAGAAATGAGTTGAAATATGAGAATTGCAATTGAAATAACTTATCTCGTTTCCTCAGTCCTTTTTATTTATGGCATAAAGATGTTGGGCTCGCCTAAAACAGCGAGAAAAGGAAATCTTTATGCTTCAATAGGCATGTTTTTGGCTATTGCCGCAACATTATTTGATCAGCAAGTTTTAACTTTTGAATGGATCATTATTGGAGCACTGGTTGGTTCTCTGGTTGGTGTACTGCTAGCATTAAAAACTCCAATGACTGGTATGCCCCAAATGGTTGGTATGTTAAATGGATTTGGTGGTGGAGCATCAACGCTTGTAGCGCTTTCAGAATATTTTAAGATAAATCCAAATTATCCGGTTGATCTGGGACTGCCTTTCAATCTTCCTGTTGATCAAGGAATAGCAATGATTCTGAGTTTACTGATTGGAAGCGTAACATTTACGGGTTCAATGATAGCTTTTGGAAAACTACAAGGGATAGTTACTGGAAAAGTTGTTAAATATCCTTTCCAGCATCTGTTTAATTTAATTCTTATTCTTGTTGTCTTGGTAGCGGGTGTTTTTGTTCTTATGACTCCCACATCAATTCCAATAGTAATAATTATTGTCATCATATCTTTAATTCTCGGTGTTCTATTGGTTTTACCTATTGGCGGGGCAGATATGCCGGTAGCTATTTCACTCCTTAATTCTTATTCGGGTTTGGCAGGCTCAGCTACCGGATTTGTACTTGGAAATAATGAATTGATAATTGCCGGGGCCCTCGTAGGAGCATCTGGGATTATTCTTACCAATATAATGTGCAAAGCCATGAATCGTTCACTAATGAATGTTGTAATGGGCGGATGGGAATCTGCAGGAAGCGGCGGACCGGCTGCTGTTTCTGCGTCTCCAAAAGGACAGGTAAAATCAGTTGATGCTGAAGAACTTGCAATGCTGCTTGATTCAGTTAGCAGTGTAGTTATTGTTCCTGGTTATGGTATGGCAGTTGCTCAGGCTCAGCATGCTGTTAGAGATTTGATGAATGTGCTTGAGAAGAAGGGAATTAGAGTACGATTTGCAATTCATCCCGTCGCCGGCAGAATGCCCGGTCATATGAATGTGCTTCTCGCTGAGGCTCAAGTTGAGTATGATAAGCTGTTAGCAATGGAAGATATAAATGATGATTTCCCGAATACCGATGTTGCAATAATTATTGGGGCAAATGATGTGGTAAATCCTGCCGCAAGGCACGATAAAAACAGTCCAATTTTTGGTATGCCAATTCTAAATGTAGATTATGCTAAAACCGTAATAATAAATAAACGATCTTTGAATGTTGGTTATGCAGGAATTGACAACGAGTTGTTCTTCTATCCAAATGCATTGATGTACTTTGGCGATGCAAAAGATGCAATAGTTAAGCTAACAAACGAAATTAAAAATCTCTAGCATAATTATTTAATATTTAGAATTAAAATGGCGGACATTGAGTTCGCCATTTTTATTATTATCCTTCGTTATTGGTATATTTCTTTATAAAAATTCAATTATTTATTAATGAAATATTCTATTCTTTTCACTGCCTTCATATTTTTTCAAATCACTTCAAAAGCTCAGAACGATACTACTTTTTTTAATTCCTTCACGGTATTGATTGAGCAAAATTTAGTGAAAGTTGAGAATGTAAAACGTAATGTACAATTCCAAAAACAATTTTACAAACCTTACGCATATCTTGCTGATATTGATGCGGATCAATTTGACGAGCTGATTATTGTTGATTCAATAATCACAAATGGTAGACTGAATTTCATATTATATCTTTATTCAGGTGAGGAAAATTTCAGAACGATAGATTCAATTATTTCAGGTTCTTTTTTCCCTTTTATTACTTATTCTGAAGAAATTGAATCGATGATTATTGAAACCGGAAATCCCGATTTTGATATATTTAATCAGTTAAGCGAGGTATCAACTCTCCCAATAAATTTATGGAAGGTTGATAATGACGAATTATTCTTAGTTAATGATGAACTTTATGAGCCTTTCGTTTTTGAGAATTCGAATTTACTTCAGCTTTTAGATTTTCATACTCATGAAAAAGGATTCAATTGCTCAGTGTCAAAGATGTACAAAGGTATTGTTGCATCGGTATATGCAAATTATTTAAATGCGGGAGAACAATCCCTTGCCACTCAAATGTTAAAAAAGTATTATTTGTGTGATGATATTGAGTTCTTCAAACAAGAAA
>JBGSOQ010000473.1:0-2908 GCA_041739035.1 Ignavibacteriaceae bacterium
AGCAATATCAGTCCAATAAGAATCAAATTGCTTTTTATGAAATGCATATATTTTTGAAACAATAAAATTTCCCCGCAGGAGATGAAGGAAATTTTCAACCATTTCGTCCAGGCTGGAACACTTTGTGAGGATTTCAAATCCTTCTTGAAAGGATTCAGCCTGGAAGGAAAGCTTTTCTACAAGTCTATTATTTTCCAATGTTATATATATTTTTAAAGAAATGGATTATGACATCGATTGTCAAAACAATAGGAAGCCAAAGAAAATCAGCCCTTCAAAGCAGACTCAACAGTTTCGGCTTTATCTGCAAATTGAAATAATCCCATTATTGTAAAAGTTTTTTCAATTGTAGGATCAAGATTAGTAAAAACTAGCTTTCCATCGGTTTGATTTAATTTTTCAATAATCTCTATCAGATGCGAAATGCCGATTGAGTTGACAACTTTTGATCCCTCGAGATTCAATACAAGTTTATTAATATTGTTATGCTTAGAGAACTCTTGAACAATTTTTTCACCGCCTGTATTATTTATATATCCTTCAGTTTTTATTACAAGAGTTTTGTCGTGCAATTCTGAAAGTAAATTAAAATCTGTGCTCATTATGAAATTCTCCGTTTATATTAAATTTTTAATAATTGTTATTCTTGTTCCATTAGGACCTGATTCAATTATCAAGTCATCAGACATAGATTTCATTAATTTAAGTCCCCAGCCGCGTTTATAATCACCAGAAACTTTCTTCGTAATATCAGGTTCTGCAATTTCATCTGGATTGAATCCTTTGCCTGAATCCATGACTAAAATAATTAGCTTTTCTTTTGTCATTGAAAATTCAACATTTACATAAGGATTTTTATCTCCTGAATGTTCAAAACCATTAATAACTGCTTCAGTAACTAAAACTTTTGCTTCCCCAATTTTATCATCGGGTATTCCAAGGAAATTACCCATTATGTTTAACCCTTCTTGAGCAACCATTTCAATATCGGGTACTTTGGGAAGTTTTATGTCTAGTTTAACATTTTTTTCCATTGTAATTCTTTCTGAATTTTTTTAAGACTAAAAGTTGTTATTGGAGATTAAAACTATTGAAATATACTCTTTTTTCCATTGGCTTTTAACACCCTTAATACTTTGATGATTCAATTTATAAAAATTTATTTAACTCTAATAATAACAAATGTGATATCATCATCCTGGCTTCTGCCATCCATCCAAATATCGCCTGCTTCTACCAGTTTTTCGATAATTGCATTGGGTGAATTTTCAATTATAGCATTAAAATGTTTTTTTACATTTGAGTAATCAAACATTTCCTCTTTTTTGTTCATCTGTTCAGGCAGTCCGTCGGTGAGTAATAAAATTGTATCGCCGCTTTTTAATTCCTTCTCCACAAGTTTGTAAGATGCATTTCGCATTGCTCCCAAAGGCATACCCTGAATTATGATCTCTTCGATTTCATTAGATTCATTGTGATAATAAAAAATCGGTGGCATCCCAGCGCTAGTGACTAACAGTTTATTATTTTCAATCTTCAAATAACTGAAAGACATTAATATTCTGCCTAATTTAATATCCTTTATTACTTGGCTGCAATGACTCATGAATTCCTGTAACCCAAGTTTTGATGAATCTGAAGTAAAAAACCCTTTCATCAGTGTTACCATCGTACCGGCTTGTAGTCCGTGTCCAGTTGCATCACCAAATGCAACATTTAACACACCATTCTCCTGAACAATAAAATCATAATAATCTCCGCCAACTTCAGTTGCAGTTCTCATGAATGCGGCAATTTCAAGATTGGGAAGATTCGGCAGTTCTTTAGGAAGCATAGAGAGCTGCAGTTGTCTCGCTTCTTCAAGTTCCTTTGTTTTCCTATCACTCTCTATTTGGATAGCACGCTTTTCAGCCTCAGTTGCTTTTAAGCGTAACTCGTTTTCTCTAAGCTTCGTTTTTTGTTCACGCCGATTAATTTCAAATTTGCGAACACCGTACAAAAAACTAAAAAGTGCTGCTATGTAAATTCCATAAGCGATATTTGTTTTCCACCAGGGCGGGGCAACATGAATAAAAAGAGATGTCCCATTTTCATTCCACAGAGCATCATTATTGGAACCGATTACTCTCAGCTTGTATTCACCTGGAGATAAATTTGTGAATGTTACCGTATGATTATTTCCAAGCCGAATCCAGTTTTCATTAAACCCTTCAAGCTTGTATCGGTATTGATTTTCACGATTGTTTAGAAAACTTAATGCTGCAAAACTTAAAGTCACAATGTTATCTTTATAAGTTAGGAACAGACTGTCGCGTTTAGATATGCCCTTTTCAAATATAGGTTTACCTTCTTCATCATCAGTATTGTATCTTAGGTAATTTGTGAAAGCAACCGGCGGGATATATTCGTTTTCCAATAAACTATCAGGGTGAAAAACATTAAATCCGTTTAATCCTCCGAATAACAATCGACCCGTTATAAAATCTTTTGCATAGGCATTTTGATTGAACTCATTGCTCTGCAAGCCATCATTATAATAGTAGTTTTTAAAGGTTTCATTTTTCGGATCAAATTTTGAAAGCCCCTTATTTGTACTCAGCCAAAGAAAACCATTATTATCCTCAAGTATTCCGTAAACAAAATCATTTGCCAATCCATCTTTTTCACGATAGGTTTTAAAACTTTTTGTCTCGCGATAATACCTGCATAAACCCATTGTTGTACCAAACCACATGCCGTTCTTGCTATCACTGAATACAGTTATGACATTATCATCACCTAAGCTTGAAGGATCATTCGGATTATTTCTGAAGTGAGTAAATGTTTGTTTAGTCCTATCAAAAATGTTTATACCGCCGCCAAATGTTCCGATCCAAAGCTTGCCTGAATTATCTTCAGCTATTGACTG
>JBGSOQ010000477.1:0-9290 GCA_041739035.1 Ignavibacteriaceae bacterium
GTTTCTTGTGCAGCGTAACCAACGAATAAAATTAAATTTCTGTGATTTTCAATATTATTTTTTAGGTGATGAAGTATTCTTCCTGCTTCCGCCATACCCGATGCAGATATGATGACACAAGGTTCTTTAAGATCATTTAATTCCTTTGAATCATTAGCATTACGAATGTAAGTTAATCGATTAAATCCAAAAGGATCTTCAAAATTATTTATGAAAACACGATAAGTTTCTCTATCGTAACATTCAGGATGAGTGCGGTAAACACTGGTTGCATCTACAGCCAGCGGGCTATCGACAAATATTGGTAATACCGGAATTCTATTTTGATCGAACAACTTGTGCAGAATGTAGACAAGCAATTGAGTTTTACCGACCGCGAAAGCTGGAATAATTATTTTTCCTTTTCTTTGTGCAACTTTGTTAATCAATTTAGCCACTACCTCCTCAACTTCGTCAGAAACTTGATGAAGCTTGTTTCCGTATGTGCTTTCCATTACTAGAACGTCAAGATCGGAGGGAAGAACAGGATTTTTAATTACCGGCATTTCGGGTCTTCCAATATCGCCGCTGAAACAGAAGCGTAATTTTTTATTATTCTCTTCAAGTTCCAGTATCACTCCTGCTGAACCGAGAATATGTCCGGCATCCACATACTGAAGATGAACTCCCGGGGCAATTTCTACAATTTTATTGTATTGGACTCCAATGAATTGAGACATGGCAGTTTCAGCATCTTGGATTGAATATAGAGGTTCAAAGGGATTTTTATTTTGTTTAATTCTCTTTTTATTTACAAACTCCACATCACGCTCTTGAATGTAAGCAGAATCACGAAGCATAATCTGGCAAAGATCAACAGTTGCAGAAGTTGAATAGATTGATCCGGAAAATCCATTTTTAACTAAATTAGGAATGTTACCGCTGTGATCAATGTGTGCATGAGATAAGACAAGCGTATCAACCTCTGAAGGATTGAATGGAAAGTTCCTGTTAATTTCAAATGCTTCTTTTCGCTTACCTTGAAAAAATCCGCAGTCTAACAATATTTTTTTACCATTGATCGATAAGAGATGCTGGGATCCGGTAACCGTTTGTGCTGCCCCAAAGAATTGAATTTTCAATTTAACTCCGATTATTGATTAACGGCAAAATATAAAAAATTTTGATAATTAGAATGATTAAGATTCAAAATCGTCAATTTCATGAAGTGTGGGAACCAAGATAATAAAAATAACTGTTTTTGTATAAATTAATTCAGACTTGGGAATAGGATTGAGTTGTTCCTATTTAATGAACTTAAATTTCACTTAGCAAAATTGCTGTTTTCTAAATTATTTAAATTTACTGAAACTTTTTTGTTCATTCACTAATATTTTAATTTTAGTTTCGCGTATATCGTACCTTTTTGTCTTCATAATGTATTTGACTGGAACTATGATGTATAATTAAAAAGGAAGAAAGCGAATAATAAAGTTATTATAGTACATTTAATGGCGCACCTCCAACGATTTATAAATATTTAGTTTTAACATTTCTACTTCGGGACAGTACTTAACACATTATCTTTGCAGGTATCTATCTTAAACTCTTTGCCTTCCCATTCTCACGAAGCAGAAGGAAATTGTGTTTTAAATTCATAAAAATCTTTTTAAGAAACGACTATTTATTTTTAACTGGCAATTGATAATAGACCTCTTACATTATTTTTTCACGGTTGGCGATAAAATAATTTTTAGTTCGAGAGAAATGTCTTCACACCACTACTATTTACTTTTAACCTTTTACATTTCATATCAATGAAATCATCTTTTTAGTATAAACAAAAAAAACCTTCAATTTATAAAAAAACTCTGCTAAGGTACTTCTAACAAAGTATTTTTAATCCGTTTATCATCGCTTTATACCAGCTATTAAGTTTAACTCTCTTCACAATGAAGCTTTTCATATAATGTACTAGAAAAATTCGGAGTTTAACATTATGAAAAGTATTTCATTACTTTTTTTCTTTCTTATCGCTTTTCAATCATTATCATTTTCGAGTATTAACACATCAACCAAACAAATTGTAGCAGTTAAAACCCAGGATAGAATTGTAGTGGATGGACGCTTAACCGAGCAAGTTTGGAAAAATCCCGGTTACGCTAATTTAGAACAACAGGATCCAGATCAGGGCTCAAAACCCACACACAAATCTGAATTCTGGGTAGCGTATGATAATGAGGCAATTTATTTTGCCGCAAAGTATCATGATACTAGTCCCGACTCGATAATGTCAAGACTTGTGCGACGTGATTTTATCTGGGGTGACCCCTCCGATGGATGTGTTTTGTATCTCGATTCCTATAATGATAATAGAAGCGGATATTTTTTCTATGTTTCTGCTGCCGGTGCGCTTGCGGATGGATTGATAGAAAATGATGTTAAGCAGCCGAACGATCTTTCCTGGGACGGTGTTTGGGAAGGTGTACCACATATCAATGAAGAAGGATGGTCTATCGAAATGAAAATACCGTACTCCCAACTTCGGTTTAATGAAGGTGAAAATCAGGTTTGGGGAATAAATGTTGAACGCTTCATCAGTCGCCGGTTCGAAACAGATATGCTTGCTTATACTCCAAGGAACGAAAGTGGATTTACATCGAGGTTTCCGGATTTAGTTGGTATCGAAGGGATTACTCCACCGGCAAGAATTGAAATATTACCATATGTAACTGGAAAAGCTGAGTATGTTGGTAGTGTTCCGGGGGATCCGTTTAATTCCGGTAAAGAATATAACCCAGGCTTTGGACTTGATCTCAGAGCCGGACTTGGAAGCAGTCTCACTTTGAATGGAACTATTAATCCCGACTTTGGTCAGGTAGAAGTGGATCCAGCGATTGTGAATCTAACAGATGTAGAACATTCTTTCACTGAAAAACGTCCTTTTTTTACAGAAGGTGTGAGCATTTACCGCTTTGGGCGAGGAGGGACAAATAATAATGTTGGGTTCAACTGGCCGAATCCTAGTATTTTTTACAGTCGAAGAATCGGTCGAGCACCGCAAGGTAGTTTACCAAATTATGATTATGCAGATGTACCAAATGGTACTCATATTCTGGGCGCGGCTAAAATTTCAGGCCAGGTTTATGATAGTTGGAAGGTAGGTACTATTCATGCGTTCACACAACGTGAATTCGCAGATATAGCCATCGGAGAAAGTAGATCGAGTGTTGAAATCGAACCTTTAACCTACTACGGAATTTTTAGGGCACAAAGAGATTTTAACTCTGGTGATCAGGGAATAGGCATACTATCCACATTCACAAATCGTTTCTTCAGCGATCAGTCTCTCAGAAACTCGGTGAACAGAAACGCTTTTGTTTTAGCAACTGACGGCTGGACGTTTTTAGATGAGGAAAATACATACGTTCTTACCGGATGGGCTGCTTTATCAAATGTGAATGCAAGCCAGGAAAGAATGATTGCACTTCAACAAAGTCCACTGCACTACTTCCAAAGACCTGATGCAAGCCATATTTCTGTTGACAGTTCAGTAACAGCTTTAACAGGATATAGTGGGCGCCTGATGCTTAATAAAAACCGTGGTCGCTGGACATTTAACACTGCGGTTGGCTTCATCAGTCCAAAATTTGAAGTTAACGACCTTGGTTTTGGTTCATACAGCGATCTTATAAATGCGCATTTTTATACAGGCTACAGGTGGAACGAGCCAACAGATTTTTATCAGAATGCCGGAGTTCAAGCTGCTACTTTTGTGAGTTATGATTTTGGAGGAAACAGAACTTCTCAAGGTTACTGGATGGCAGGTTATTTAACTCTGCGAGATTATTATGGCGGGAATGTTTCATTTTCCTATCAGCCATCAACTGTTAATGCCCGTCGTACAAGGGGTGGACCATTAACACTTAATCCGGAAGATAAATCATTTAGCTTTGAGGTAAATACGGACAATCGGGTTTGGTGGGTTGGCTATGGTGGAGTGGATATGGACTTTAGTAACGATGGTGATTCGCGCTCATTTTATACTACTTTTGAATTTAAAGCTCTAACTACTCTAACATTATCAATAGGTCCCAGTTTTTCAAAAGTTGTTTCCGAATCACAATGGGTTACTAAATATAGTGATGCAACTGCTATGCAAACATATGGTACGCGATATGTCTTTGCACACCTTGATCAAACAACATTCGCTGCAGATATTAGGGCTGATTGGATTATAAACCCCAAACTGAGCTTTCAAATATATTTGCAGCCGTTTATTGCTTCAGGTAAATACAAAGATTTTAAATATCTCGCCAAATCTAAATCGTATAATTTTACAAAATATGGTGATGAGGGTTCAGCACTCGAAAGAGTTATTTCTTCGGAGGGAGATATTTCTTACACTCTTGATTCTGACGGAGATGGTTCTTCTCAATCAAAAACAATTGGAAATCCCGACTTCAACTATATTTCACTTCGAGGTAATGCAGTATTGCGGTGGGAATATATGCCTGGTTCAACTCTCTTCCTAGTTTGGACACAGAGCCGGCAAGAGATCGATCCAAATGGAGAGTTCCGTTTTGGAAAATCTTTAAACAACCTTTTAAGTGTGAGACCCGATAACATATTTATGATAAAGCTGAGTTACTGGTTATAAAACTTATTATGAAAATAAAAATGCCTGCATTATTGAAAGATAGTACAGGCATTAAACTAAGTATTATCCATCACAATTTTACTTCAGCAGCAACATCTTCTTTGCAACAATACAAACATGTTCTGCACTTCTCGAGCGTCTAGCTTGAATTCCACTAGGCTACCAGAGATTATTATCTCTAATCCACTAATTAAATCAAGGCATCATTTCAAGATTTAAATTGAATGTCACAGTTCCCGAAGAAGGTATGTTAGCATTTGCAGTTTTGGGAGGATTACTCATTGTGCCCCCATAGAACCCCAAATAATCACCTTTCTGAGGACCTTGAGAAGGATCATTGTGTAAAAAAACCACGGAATAAATATAATAATTACCAGTTGCAACGTTTGTTATAGAATATTCTACTGTTGTTCCAGTACCGCATGTTCCAGTAATTGAATATGGGAAACCATTATCTCCGTCCATATCGTAGTCAACAGCCACCACAAATGTTTTACCGTTAGCAGCCGCTGGTAACGTTAATGCTCCTTTTACAGTAGTTGATCCAATCCCACTGTTGGTTGGATTATCATCTTTACCGCAACCATGATTCAGAAATACAGATAAAATTGTAAAAGTTAAAAGATAAACCAGATGATTCAACTTTTTCATTTCTTCTCCTATTTTCTATCTAAAATTTAAATTTGATACTATTTTGCCAAAATCATCTTCTTAGTATCTATGAAATTTCCAATTTGCAACCTATAGAAGTAAACTCCGGTTGAAAGATTACTTCCATTAAATTCAACCGCATAATTTCCAGCCGATTGTTCTGAATTGACTAAAGTTGCTAGTTCTTTTCCAAGTAGATCATAGACTTTTAACGAAACAAATTGCTTACTTCCAACTTTGTAATTAATAATTGTACCTGGATTAAATGGATTCGGGTAGTTTTGTGAAAGTATATATTTTTTTAATGGCTCAATCCCTTTCTCATCAAATACGGATGTAATTCCACCATTTGTTGTACGGAGTATTGTCCCATTATCGCCAACTGTACTCCCAATATTTTCATCGGTAAAAGAAACAGCAAATAAATCATTGTCGGTGCATGCAGTTTGGATAGTCCAGGTTATTCCTCCATCTGTGGTATGAAGGATTGTTGCATTACTTCCAACTATTTTGCCAAGGTTCGAATCTATGAAATGAACTCCGTACAAGTCTTCATTTGTTCCACTCGATTGAGCTCTCCATTTTGCTCCACCATCGGATGTGTGGAGTATAATCCCATCGTCCCCAACCACTGTGCCATTATTTGCATCTGTAAAACAGACTCCGTGTAAGTTTTTTGTTATACCAGCAGATTGAGTATACCAGTTTGAGGCACCGTCGATTGTTCGTAGAATTCTTCCATTATGACCGACTATTGTACCAACACTACTGTTGACAAATGATGCGCCAGTGAGTGGATCTGTTATACTGGTAAAATACATGCTATTCCAACTAATTCCTCCATTCCGTGTAATGGCATATCCCGCCTTATCACCTGATACACCTACAGCTATATAAGTATTTTCATTTAAAAAGGCTGTTCCATTAAAAGAATATTCACCTTGGTAATATTGATAATACCATGAATTACCACCATCAGTTGTGTGAATAATCGCTCCATATGTATATCCGCCAGGATTACCGCCATCACTATTTGCTGCGCCACTAACTGCTATACCTTTATTTGCATTGTAAAAAGAGACAGCATTAAATTGTTTACTAGCAGTCACCGGTAAATTACTTGATTTTGAAGTCCATGTGTTTCCACCATTTGTGGTTCTTAGGATAGTTCCACCACTACCTACCGCAGTTCTACATCTGTACTAGTAAAAGAAACTCCTCTTAATTTTGTTGACAAACCAGTTCTCTGTGCAATCCAAGTTGAATCACTAACGTTAAAGCAGAATATCTGTCCTTTTTCACCAACCAAAGTATTGTATGAGGCTCCAAATAAATCAGTTTCACTTGCTACTCCAGTCGCTGCCGGGTAATATCTATGCCAGTATGCTCCTGCTTGCATTACTCTTACTACTGTAGCATTTTCACCAACTATTAAAATGTTATTAATATCTGAAAAAGAAACATCACGCAGGCTATTTTCGGTAACTAGATTTGAAGTCCATGTTTCGCCACCGTTATTGGTTATGATAACAGTTCCTCCACTTCCGACTGCAATACCATTATTTTGGTCAAGAAAGGAGACCCCGAGTAAACTTTTTGTAGTGCCGCTGCTTTGAGCTACCCACGTGTTTCCACCATCTGTTGTGTGCTGCACAATTCCATCAGAGCCTACAAATGTACCATTGTTAGTATCAGTAAAGGAGACTGAAAACAAAGCACAAAAAGTACCGGTTATACTGCTTGACTGGGCAAACCAGTTACTTCCCCCATCTGTTGTGCGCAGGATGGTTCCCAATACACCTACAGCAGTACCATTATTTGCATCGGAAAACGATACTCCGTACAAAGCCTCAGTTGTTCCACTTGATTGAACATTCCAGGTTTGTCCACCGTTTTTAGTATTAAGTATTATTCCGTGCTCTCCAACCGCAGTACCGTTATTTGCATCTGCAAACGAAACATCACGAAGAATTTCCATAGTCCCGCTTTCTTGATGAACCCAAGTATTACCGCCGTCTGTAGTGCGGATTATTGTTCCATAGAAACCGATCGCGGTACCGTTATTAGCATCTGAAAAGGATATTGCCTGAAGTGTATTACCTTGGGGAATAGGATTTTGCCAGAACCACTGTGCAAAATAAATTTGGTTTATCATTAAAAAGAAAAATAAGGTTTTTAGAAAAGTTTTCATTGCAAACCTCCTCTGAAATGAATATAGTTATTATCACTATTTCTGCTTCGGAGAGTATTCCGTATGTTATCGCTGGGGGTCTCTGTAATTAATCTCTGCCTTCTAACCCTCTCAAAGTAGAGTAGAATTACTTTTGTAACTTGGCAAAAATATTTGATAGTTGCAACTATTCTTGATAAAAGGAAAAGTTGCTGGATGACACGCAAATAAAAAAAATGTCCACCTTTTGGAGAGCGGTGTATAGAGTAAGATTAAGTTAAGTGTACGGTGAGTAAAAATGTGCGACTCCAATTCAACTAACAAAAGCAGAATTTTAGCTACTCTCACCTTCGAGCGTTAAATAGGAATCTACTTTTCTGCTAATTTCAACTGTGGGTGTGATTAATTTAAAATATGGTTAGAAAGTTAACCTGGCTAAATACCTATGCGGATGTGGTTAGAAAAAATCCATGCTTTGCCATTTAGATAAACCTCAACCCTGTATACACCTTTACTATTAACTTTGAATGATGCTTCCTGGGCTTCCCAAGTTTCGATTACTCTGCCATTGCGGATTAACTTTATTTCAGCTTTTACTTTAGGAACAATGATATTAAGCTTAACCTTGCCGATTTTTGAGACTCTATCTCCCATTTGATAATACTTCTTATCGGCTTCGGCAAAGAACTTAAATCCTTTCGAATCACCGTGATAATCGTTTGCAATAAAGCATGAACCCTTCTCTAACGCTGCATAAATCATTTTCTTCGCCTTATCAACGGCATCAGCAGATCTTCCTCTTTTTATTTCCTCATTAGTTAAAATATGGGTTCTTATTGATTTGAAAAGCACTTTGTAGGGGAAAATTTCCACTTCAAGAAAACCAAGTAAATTGTATTTGTGAGCGTGTGCATCTACTCCTCCAACTCCAACCACTTTACGTTTAAGATTCAGATCATCCCAAAGCTTTAATGTCTTTTTTTGAGGAGCTACAATAGTTTTTAATGGATGAAGAAAGGATTGATATTTATTTTGCTCGGTTAAATTTTCCATCCATTCAGACATGTGATTCCAAATTTCAATTCCCGTAAAACCATCTACATCCCAGTCAACCCAAGGATAAGCAGGCTGCTCTTTCATGTGAGTTCTTTTTTCATGAGGATGTGCAATAAAACCAATTCCACCAGAATCTCTAACTCTTTGAACATACTCCTTGGCAGATAATCGCGTTGAAAATGCCTGGTTAATTCCGAATGCCAGGTAGTGATTTTTATTTTGTTTATCGTTTATTTCACAACCAACGAGCAGAAGACTATTCCCATGCCAGCCTTCATAACCTTCCTTTAAAGCTCTTAAGGTATTATGATCTGTGAGAAGAATAAAATCCAACCCAACTTCAGAAGCGGCTTTAACAATATCTGTTACCTCCCCTGAACCATCGGAATAAACTGAATGCATATGCATCGCGCCGGTATATTCAAACATTATATTTGTAGTCTGTTATCATTTTTTAGGTTAACTAAAAATAGAAAGAAAAGTATTGTAAGAAAAGAAATAAAAATAGACGTAGGAAGATATATGTATAAAAGCAGGCATCAACTGACCCAGTTCCGTAGTGGCTACTCAATCGTTCGTGAGGAATTAGGTTAGTCAAAAAAAAGGTACCCTTATTCAGAGTACCTTTTTCATAAGGAAAAGATTAAAATCTATGGGATTGCGTAACTAGCTGACAAGTACGCTAAGGTTGGTCCGTTACCGCCAATATTAGCTAAACCTTGACGCAGAACATCTTCATTAACTGTGGCATCTAAAGAAAAACTGCCTAATCTG
>JBGSOQ010000038.1:0-2161 GCA_041739035.1 Ignavibacteriaceae bacterium
ATTTATTACAAAAGAATTTTTCTCCAAAATTTAACCGTTCTATTAAGTTCATTTTTTAAAATAAATCGCGATAAATTGAGATTTATTTAAATAAACTGGAATAAACTTAAAATTATGGAGCTATTCTCTCTTATTGAGGCAAATAATAATTGCGATTAATTGCAATAAATTTCGTTTTATAACGGTGGCACTTATGAATAAATAGAAAACAAGGATTATTCTAATTCATCAGGATTTTGTTTATATTAATATCAGTTAAGGAGTTTGACTTCGACCTCCCTCATCCTCAACTGAATGACGAATGATAAACTTTTTGGATTCAAAATTTTTGAAGCTTCTAGACTTATATGGAGAATTTTAGGGAAATCCTGGCTGTTGCAACTTTCCGCGCACTGTAATCGATGGAAAACAAAGCCTAACACTCCTTAAAGCCATGGAGATGGGCAATTGTACTGGTACTCTCCCAGATCGGATTTCGAGCTTAAATTGCCGTTATTGGAGTAATATCACCTACACGCTGTCGCCGCTTAAAAATTATAGAAAAGAGGGAGCCGGTTCAGGTTGTCGTATCCGAAAGTCTCTGTAATATCGCTATGCCGGTGGTCGATGCGCTGGTACATCTGGGATTTTGAGTTATAAATATCCTCAAGATCCTGGATATTTCCATTTATGCCGGTAACAATTGTTTCCAACAGGCCTTTTTCATCGTAGGTTTTTGAGGTTTCAAGACCATCCGCAGATTTTTGTTTTCCTGTGTAAATTAGTCAGATTATAAATAAAATGTAAGTCAAATTTCCGGTTAACTTGAACAAAGGTAATAAATATAGATTTTAAAAAATATAATTTGTGATATTCCAGAAATTCCCGCATAACTCTAATTTTTATTAATTTTTAAAGCCCTTACCAATAATTCATTGTTACTGTAAGTTGTAAATGTAACTTCCCCATAGTAATTGACAGTATCTACAACACTATTTAACCTTTCAATAATTAAACTATCAACCTCTTTGTAAAAATGAGGTTCATTTATGTAACTAATATCCTCTGAACTAATAAATACCTCAATAAAATAATTGCTTTGAGTTCGTTTAGTCACTATAACATCTATTTCCTTTTTCGCACCAATTAATTGCTGTAAGGAAGATGTAATAGCAAATTCCATTACTAGGGTATTTACTTCTTGCCACATGACTAGAAGTGTTATTATAACTTGTTTTTAAGAACGTTCTTTGACAATATTGGTTCCTGGGTCATCGCTTGTTCAATAATCCTATGAAAGAGCAAACCTCGGCTATTAGATTTTCTTCTGTTATACCTGAAGGTAAATTCGTCCAAATACTTCTGGAGTCTTTCCTGGCTAGCATAATTTTGATGCGTTCCTAATAACCATCTTTTCAATAGGGCTGCTATTCTATGTACGTTTGGAAGCATTTCTTTATCATTAACAGCTACAATTTGCCGCTGCACTATATGAGAATAATTCTTTCTACTCAATTGGGCATAGCCCTTCCAACCATCAGTAATAATAGTTGAACCAGGCTCTATGTTCGCCCTCACAAACTTCAAAAGGCTTTTTCCTGTTGCATTTGGAGCGATTCCTAAACGAACCCTCCCAGTTCCTTTGGGTAATAACTCGATGGCAATTACTACTAATGTTTTATTGATCGATCCACGTCCACGTTTACCTTCAGATGCACCGCCAACAAAGGTTTCATCAACTTCTATTTTACCTGAAAGTTTCTCACGATTTGGGAAGACCATTAGACTCCTAAGTTTATGTAACCAAATCCAAGCTGTCTTGTAACTACCAATTCCAAGAATACTTTGAAGCCCTGTAGCACTTACTCCGTGTTTTTGCGCAATCATCCACCAAATAGCTCTGAACCATAATGAAAGAGGCTTATTCGATTGGTCAAAGAACGTTTTAGAAGTAAGAGTCACAATTGAGTTACATGATTTACACTTCAATCTCTTTCGTGATAAAACCCAGTAATCAGTATGTAAACATTTATTACATGAATAACCACTTGGCCACTTTACTTCAATCAAGTATTGAATGCAATTCTCCTCGCTGGAGAAAGTTTTTTCGAATTCCATTTGATCTCTTGGATACTTCATGAACACAAAGATACAACTAAGTGGCAAGAAGTAAATACCCTAG
>JBGSOQ010000066.1:0-1867 GCA_041739035.1 Ignavibacteriaceae bacterium
ACATTTGCATTGCCACGCAAAAATCTTAATTTTTCATCGATGAGGAAATAAAGTGAATCTTCTTTAATTAAAGTTGACATTCTCATCATTAATAACCGTTCAATCTCTTCTGAAAAAGCAATAGATTTAAAGACATTCACACCTCTTAAAATTTGAGCATTACCTAAATCCGCATTTTTAGTGAAACCACCTGCTTTATCCACCACTTCCTTCAACGTAGTGTGCTCTTTTTTTATTGGAATAAATCCAGGCATCATAAACTCGCCGAGGGTTAATACCTTAAAGTCTTTTCTTTGTGTCTCATCAGCTAAAACTCTAATTCTATCGCCTCTTTTCAAGACAAAATCAGAATTAATATCTACACTTATGCTTTCCATTTTTTCGCCATCGTAGCTCAGTCTTGCAATTTCCACTTGATCTACATTCTCATACGCTTTATTCACTCCATCGGCAAGAAAAAGTGCATCGGATAGTTTATCGCCGTCAAAAAAATGAAATTTCCCCTCAGCATTAACTGCTCCAGATACGGTAAAAAAATTTCTTTCAATATCTGTCGGGGGGAAAATAATTACATCATCATTTTTAAGGTAAGGATTATAATCAAAATTTCCTGTACGCCTAAATCTTATCAAATCTAATTTAAATTGCTCTCCATTTTTTCTCTTCAACAAAACATTTCTAAGGGAATAATCTTCAAATTGATTTTTTACACTTGCAACTTTTTCTTCAGAAGGGGAATTACCTAAAGCTGATGAAAAGGCCTTATCATAGATACGTGTAACGAATTGATCTACTCTTTCATTAACCGAAGCTGGGTAGCTTCCTGTAACCGGAAAGTTTCCTCCTATTGATACGCTGATTAATGATGCGCTTGCAAGCAAATCAGACATCGAATTCTTCTCTGTTTGAGAAAAAGAAACAACTGTTGAGAGTAATACTGCAGCAAAAAATTTTTTTATCATTTCAGTTTCTTTATTACCTAATTAAATATTGCGTTTCGTAATACTTCTGATATTCGCCAGATATAATTCTGTTCCACCAATTTTCATTTTTTAGATACCAGTCTATTGTATCAGTAATCGCAATTTCAAATGTAAAAGCGGGAGTCCATCCCAATTCATTTTGAATTTTTGAAGAATCAATTGCGTATCTTCTATCATGCCCCGGACGATCTTTTACATACTCTATTAAATCTTCACCCTTCTTTAAATGATTAAGAATTAGATTAATGATTTTTATGTTAGGCATTTCGTTGCTTGCACCAATGTTATAAACTTCCCCAACCTTACCCTTTTCAAAAACCAATTCAACAGCTTTATTGTGATCAATCACATAAATCCAATCTCTCACGTAAAGCCCATCACCATAAACAGGCAGTTTTTTATTTTTTATTGAGTTAATAATCATTAATGGAATTAATTTTTCAGGGAATTGATAAGGCCCATAATTATTTGAACATCTTGTAATCAAAACAGGCATTCCGTAAGTATGATAGAAAGACATAACCATCATATCGGCAGCAGCTTTACTAGATGAGTATGGACTGTTAGGTGATAATGGCGTCTTCTCGGTGAAAAGTCCTTCACTTCCAAGACTGCCGTAAACTTCATCCGTAGAGACCTGAAGAAATTTTTCCACTTCAAATTTTCGTGCAACCTCAAGCAGAACATTCGTTCCCATTACATTTGTTCTATAGAATATTTCGGAGCCTAAAATGCTTCTGTCCACATGAGACTCAGCTGCAAAATGAATGACATATTTAATTTTAAACTTCTCAAAAATGTAATTAACAAATTCAAAATTAGTTATGTCTCCTTTTATAAAATGATAATTTTTCTTTTTCTCGGACACAATTAGATTTTCTAGG
>JBGSOQ010000087.1:0-2711 GCA_041739035.1 Ignavibacteriaceae bacterium
CAGAGACCGAATTAAAAGAAATCCTGATCGTTATGTTGATCATATCTTTGGTGAATATGAAGTTGGCGGCACCTCATGGATGTATTTAGCAAGTAAGGACTTTAAAGAGCTTGAATTTCCAAATCTGGGGAAGAATCCTGCACCTGGAGTATCCGAATCAATTCAGCATGGAATATTTGCTTACTTCGTTCCACCAGTTTCTCTGTATGCATTACTAGGGGGAATTATGTGGATCACCAAGCGCCGGAAAGAATTAGAAGAGGAGGATAAGATATGAGTCACGAATTAGTTAATCCCGTTCCAATTAAACATAAATACTTCACTCCTGGTGTGATTGTGCTTTGCATACTTGCAGTTAATGGATTGATTTTTCTGATGGGCAGATTTTTCGGTGGACTTGGCGCTGTCACTAATCTCAACAATCAATTTCCTTGGGGATTGTGGATTGGGGTTGATGTAGCGGCAGGCGTTGCACTCGCTGCAGGTGGATTTACAACTGCTGCACTTGGTCATGTAATGCATCGGGAGGAATATCATGCTATCGTTCGTCCCGCATTATTAACAGCTATGCTTGGCTATACTTTTGTTGCTATGGGAGTTTTTGTTGACATTGGCAGATGGTATTTCATTTGGCATCCGCTAATTATGTGGAATGGAAATTCAGCCCTATTTGAAGTTGGTATTTGTGTAATGATATATATGACGGTTCTCTACATCGAATTTCTTCCTATTGTCACCGAAAGATTTATCGGCAAAGTGAATTTGCCTGGATTTTTATCATCACTAAACAAACTTGTTGATAAAATATTGAGAATACTTGACCGCGGACTTTCTAAAACCATGTTCGTTTTTATAATTGCTGGTGTTGTACTCTCGACACTTCATCAATCGTCTCTCGGTACTTTGATGGTAATTGCCGGACCGAAAATGCATCCATTGTGGCAAACTCCGGTTCTCCCATTATTATTTTTGTTATCGGCAGTCGCAGTCGGCTTTCCGATGGTGATTTTTGAATCATTAATTGCATCTCGATCTCTTAGGTTAAAACCAGAGATGCATATTCTTTCAAGATTAGGATCAATGATTGCACCGATTCTTGGGATCTATCTTGCATTCAAAATTGGAGATATGTTCATCCGGGAAACATTTGTTTATTTAGCCGAATTTAACACTGCGAGTATCATGTTCACAATTGAGATGTTATTCGGAGTTATCATTCCTTTGAGAATGTTTTTATCACCCAAAGTATTAAAATCTCCTCCGCTGTTATTTACCGCATCAGCATTGGTTGTTTTTGGTGTTTTGCTAAATCGCATAAATAATTTTATTGTTGCATACAATCCACCCTATGCTACTGGTTCGTACTTTCCTTCATTTGGAGAAATTTCTGTTACATTAGGTTTTGCCGCAATATTGATGCTCGCATACAGATTTATTGTTCTCAATTTCCCAGTGATAAGTTTGCCCGGTAAATATCCTGCACAGCAATCAAAATACACCATCAGAGGGGCAGAATAATGAAAAATATACTATCCTTTTTATTGGTAATTATTTTAATAGTAAAAATTGATGCACAGCAAAGTCCGGGTAAAAATCATTCAAAATTAGTCCTCAATTGTAAATCTTGTCATGTATGCGAAGTACCTACAAAAGACGACCCATGTTTGATACTTTGCCCGCGCGATAAAATTGTTACAGTATTTCAGAAAGCCGAGCAAACACCCGAACTTATTGAACTAAATCAACTTTCCGACAGATATGGCCCTGTTTACTTTTCACATAAAATTCATGCTCAAATGTCCGATATGTCGGGGGGCTGCCAAGGCTGTCATCATTTTAATACTACCGGACCAATACTAAAATGCAATAGTTGTCATGAAGCATCAAGAAGACGTGAGGATGTGAAAGTTCCCGATTTAAAAGGTGCATATCACAGGCAATGTATGGATTGCCATCGTGAATGGAGTCATGAAACGGGTTGTAATTCATGCCATCTTCTCAAGAAAAATCTAAAGGATACTAAGAAGAATGATGTTCAGAAAAAATATTCCGGTAAGGAACATCCCGTAGTTACTCAACCAGTTCGGTTGACTTACCAGACAAATTCCGATAAAGGAAAATTAGTAACGTTTTACCACGATGATCATTCAAAACTGTTCGGATTAAGCTGCACAACTTGTCACAAGCAGGAAAGCTGTACGAAGTGCCACGATGTAAATCGAGCTTCAAATGACAAGCTGAAAACTGTGAGTACTAAAAAAACGTTTGAAGATCAGCATAGAAATTGTATTAGCTGTCATAATAAAAATGAGTCATGCAGTAATTGCCATAGTGATAAAGAACTCGAACCATTCGATCATGCAAAGAAAACCGGTTGGGCTCTGAATAAGTATCATGTGAAACTTTCATGCGCAAAATGCCATGGTTCTAATATTCCTTACAAAAAACTTAATAATAAATGTTCGAGTTGTCACAGTGATTGGAGTATGGAAAACTTCAAACATTCTGTAACCGGTTTGCAGCTTGATGAAACACACTCGGAATTCAGTTGTGAAGATTGTCATTTAGAGAAGAATTATGCTGTTAAACCAAGCTGCGATGGATGTCATGAAAATTATGCTTATCCAAAACAAAAGCCAGGAAAATTGGTTGGGAAATAATTAATTTTGATGAAAATGATTAACAATTACGTGAGATGTTTAAGAAAATAG
>JBGSOQ010000100.1:0-10397 GCA_041739035.1 Ignavibacteriaceae bacterium
AAATCTTTAAGCTCGAATGCAATTGGTGTGAAGGGCTGCCTGCTTGCCATGGCGGGAAGAACAGACACCACTTCTTATCTGTCTAAGATAAAAATACCCACTTTACTTTTATGCGGAGAAGATGACCGCTTAACTCCTCCCGATGTTATGGAATTGATGGCAGCGCAAATTCCGGGAGCGCAGTTTGAGATTGTACCTGGTGCAGGACACATGACACCAATTGAAAATGCTTCATTTGTGAATAATAGAATTAAAAAGTTTCTGAGTAAAATTTCGTAAAGCAATTCTTAAATAGTTCAGTGTAAAATCATTCCGTCGCTGGCCTGATGCCGGATAGCAGATACCGGATACTAGATGTTTACCCCGCCTCAGGCGGGGCTGGATATAAGACTTTAGTATTAAAATAAAAGAGAGAGTTGATTTTAGTAACTCTCTCACACTCTAATTTTTATAAGATACTAATTGAGTAAACCTAATTCCATGCACTTTTGATACGATATCCTCCACGGGAGGGCGAATTCGGCACGTCTTATTTGTCAATGTACTCATTATACTGGTGGTAAGCTAATAGTTGGGAATATTCCAAGGATGTCTCTGAACTTGAGAGAGGTATGACAGCCCTGCAAACCCCAAAAGAAATAATACGCCTACAAATTTTGCGCTTTTTGTATTTGAATTCATGGCTTTATTTTTTCCTATGCCGATCAATCATTTGTTTTAGTAGACAGTATTAATGGTGCTGACGGATTGAATCCTTTAACAACAAGCCATATTCCCAGCGAAAACTCAAACAACGCCACAAGTATTGCGAAAAGGAAGGTTGATGGGTCACGCTGCCCGATGAGACCGAATAGCACAGCTATGTCACCAGCGACGAGCAGGGGTGCTCCAACTAGTCCGATCAGTGAAAGCACTCGAGGCACCAGGCGCGATTTGAAAAGCAGGTAGCCCAGTAACAGATCATCCACGGCAGGAATAAAGCTTTGTCCAACGAGGAATATGCGGTCATATAAGGCAACCAGCGCGTGGCTGGTGACCAACGCATCCGCACCGGCTCCGGCCTGCCGTAAGGTCACGATGGACAGGAGGAATGCAACGCCAGCGAAGATTGTACTGGCTTCCAGAACTCGTGCGCCAACGAGACCTAGTGCGACGCTTTTGTTCTGCTTCTTGAGTATTGGATACAGCACGACAGCAGTGCCAATGCCGGCTAGAGCCACGATGATTTCCAGGATTACGCCTATGAAGACTTCAGTATCTGGTCCAGTACCGACAATGTAGTTCGGCTCGTGTATAGTACGGTAAAGAGATAGGGTTGGGATCGAGACAAAAGTGAGCAGGTAGAGCACGCCCGCCGCCATCGCAATTTTTCTTGGTGAGGTTGCATTTTGTTCGCTAGTAGTCATGTGTCTTCTCCTTTTTTGTAGCGCTATTAAAGAAATTATAATTCGATTTACTAAAGTATTATTGGTTTAATTTTGTTGTAGAGTAATGAAAATCCCACACCTCTCTTCAGTTGATCAATAATGCAAAAAGGTAAAGACCCACACCAAAGGCAGTATGATTCATCAAGCTACGAATTCTTGCCTGTGCAGGATTTTGCGTCTTTGATGCGGCAAATCCGAACCCAAATGAAGGCTGCATGATGAAGAATGGCGCCGAGACTGTGGCAATCCCATAAACGATTGCTGGAATCAACGTAGGATGCTGAAGCCAGTCATTGCCTGCTAATGCAACGAAAATGAAAGCGAATGAGATGCCAAATATGTAGTGAGCGATCCACCCTACTGTACATTCTCCACTCTTCGGTGAAGAAGATATAATATTTGAGTGCCTAAATATTCCTTCCGGCATATATGAAAGCCAGCGACCAACTAGACAGATGTTGGAAGGAGTAATCTTAAATGCAAGTTTGAGAAACAACGCCCAGAGATCAAAAGTTAGGGTTGCGCCAAGCCCCATAAAGATTGCGCTAAATAAGTGGGGAACTAGATTATTCATATATCATCAATAATGATTTCATGAGATTCCTTTTTTATTGTTTTGTTATCTAATTGTTTACGCTATAATCCGTAAACCATAATTCGGTGATGTTAATAATAAAAAAAATCATAGAAATATTATGTGATTAATAACAAGAGGCAGGGGATAAAGCACAAGTTATTACATGAAGCACTTTTGATAAGATATCTTCCACGGGAGGGCGAATTCGGCATGTCTTATTTGTCAATGTACTCATTATATTGATGGTAAGCTAATAATGGGGAAGTATTTTAAAGATATTACCTATCCCTAAGGGCAAGCATGATTGCTGCGGAAGATTAAATTATTTTGATTTAGGCCTTTTCTTCTTCGGTTCGGTAAAGTTTAATGGGGAAGTATACTCTTTATAAAGTCCAAAAAGATATTCCAGCCGTTGCAGTTCAGTCGTGAATTTTTCTTTGCGATAACATTGATCAACCGCATCATCAATTTCTTTGTGTGCATTGGTTAAGTCTTTAGGCATTGTAACCGGATCATACAAGTCCGCAAGAGTTGAACCTTTAGCAAAATACTTTTCACGAATTAAAAGCATTTCCTTTATAGCTTTTTCAACACGGGCTTTTTGTTTATCGGTTGAGTTTTGCGGAAAAGGGAAGTTGTTGTAAACAAGTTTGTTTGAATATCTATAATCGCTTTTTAGTCGTCCACAAACTTGTCTCATCCAGGCGTTGTGCATTAATGAAGTAAGAACACCAAACAGATAATGAGAAGCATTTTCTAAGCCGATACAAGAATCGCTGAGTATGAAATCTTTTGAAACGTTTGCAATAGGAATATAAGTCCTATTTTCAGAAGTCACGCGTGGGAAAGTTATATAATCTGACTTCGGTTGACGGATCTCGGCAAAAAGATGAGGATATTTTGCCAATTCAACAGTGGCTTTCTTTCTACTTTGTAATCTAAAACGGCGGACATTATCAACTCGTCTTTTGATTTCTGGCAAATCTCTTATATCACTTGGAGTTGCATTTTGGAGCCAAAGACACCAACGATTTTCACCATTGATAAATTCTTTAGCACTAATTAGAGGCTTAATAAATTTCTTTGCTTTTGGTTCATTGAGCAACAATTCATCTTTTTCGTTAGAAGTGAGCAAAAAATTTCCATCATCTGTTGGTTGACTTCCCTTTAACATCTCGGGAACCATGCTAATTGGTTTGGTTCTATTTTCTACGAAAACATTCTCAGTATCAATCAAATAAGGATTTATATTCTTTGCTTTAATTAAATGCGGTTCAGATTTCGGGGTATCGTAATCATAGATGAATTTTTCAGACACGTCGAAATTTGAAAAACCAATAATAACACAGTAAACAGCGGCTTGTCCTCGTGCTTCGTTACTCCACTTGAAAGTTCTGTGAGCAAAGTTGATTTTAATATGATTTTTGAGGAGATAATTCCACAAAACACCGACTTGTTCACCTTGGGTGATTGAATTTGTGGAAACAAACGCCACCTTTGTAGGGTTGAGGCATGCCTCAACCCTACTGTTTAAGTATTGTGAAGCCTTAACGTACCACAAACAAACGTAATCGAGCAATCCGTAATTTTTAATTGAGCTGCAAACCAAATCCATATCTTCATTCTGTTCCGTTGTTCTGTTATTTTTAGAAACAAAAGGTGGATTGCCTAAAATATAATCAAATCCAAATGGCAATAGTTTATTCCAATCAATTCTCAGAGCATTACCATGAACAATATTTGGAGATTTCTTTAGGGGAAGGCGGCGGTAATACTGTCCAAATACTTCAGATAGCTTTGTGTTGCACAAATGATCCGTCAAATAAAGTGCAACTTCTGCAATGCGAGCTGGAAATTCTTCATATTCAATTCCGTGCATGCAATCAACATCTATCTTTGAAAGCAATTCAACGTTAAGTTCAAGCTGATGTGTTTTCTTTAGCTTGAAGATCTGCTTGAGAACTTCAATTTCAAGAAGTCGGATTTCTCGATAAGTTATTACAAGAAAGTTGCCACATCCGCAAGCAGGATCAAGGAACTTAAGTTGTGAGATTTTATCGTGAAATGATTCCAACTTTCTGAGATTGTTTTTACATTCTTCAAATTCATTGTCAAGCTCATCAAGGAATAATCCTTTTACAACTTTGAGAATATTTTTTTCGGAAGTGTAGTGAGCACCAAGGTTGTGTCTTTTTCCCTCGTCCATTACAGATTGAAACATTGAACCGAAAATTGCGGGAGAAACTTTGCTCCAGTTAAAACCAGCGCAGTCAAGTAAAATCTTTCGCATATCGCTATCAAATGCAGGAACAGTAAACTGTTCTTCAAAAAGTTTCCCATTTACGTACGGGAACACAGTGAGATCTTCATCAAGGTTGTTCTGTCTTGAATTTTCTTCTGTGTTAAGGGTTTGAAAGATTGAGGCGATATGCATTCCAATATCGGAACCATCTTTTTTAGTTTTATTCTCAAGATAAAAATTGAAATGATCCTTGCTGAAAATTCCTGTGTCGTCAGCAAATAGACAGAAAATCAAACGAACCAGAAACACTTCAAGCTTATGACCAACATAACCTGTGCTTAACAAAGCGTCGTGAAGCTTGCCCATCATTTCAGCAGCTTTGATATTTACAGGGTCTTCATCCTTGTAAATCTTCTTTTGATAACCGAGAATGAAGCCAAAGCGATGGATATTTTTCGGTAAGTCTTCTAATGTAAATTCATGAGATGTATCTTCTTCAATGTCGTAAAGCCGAAAGCGCGCAAAATCAGAGACAATAACATACTTGGGAAGTTCTTCCTCATCTAATCCGCTGAAATATGCAAGTGCTTGACTGTATGCTTTGTCTAAACTTTTACCCTTGGATTTATGCTCAACGATTAAATTACTTTTCCAAAAAAGGTCAATGAATCCATATTCTTTATCGAGTTTCTTTACTGGCTCTTCAAATGAGGCAATACGGCGGCGTGCTATTCCAAAAATATTAAAGAATGAATCCCAAAATGTTTTTGCTTCAGCGTGTTCACGCTCCTCATCTTCAAATTCTTTTACAAATTCGATTGAGCGTTTTTTAATTTCGTTCCAGCTAAGAGCCATAAAAGTTGTATTTGATTAAATGAAAAATAAAGTAAAGGGTTATGAATTGGAAACGAAATTTCGGTTTGGAATTAATTCAATTACTTGGGGTGAAAGCTATAAATTTTTATTTCAACTTATGTTCCTCATCCTATACCCAACTCCGGCTTCTGTAACAATGTATTCGGGTTTGGAGTAGTCGTCTTCTATTTTTTTAGTCAGCAGATTATTTTTGATTTTTCTATTTCTCTTCCACAATTCTTTTTACTTCCTTTACCAGAAGCGGAAATGCGGGCTCAGTCATGCCGTGATCGTACCCATCCATTTCATAAAGCTTTGTTTTTGTGTGACCAGAGACTTTCATCATTCTCATCAGATAAGCATTTTCTTCGTAACGTCCGAGCATTTCTAGTTCACGATCGCCGGTAATTAAAATTAGCGGCGGTGCATCTGCTCGAACGTGATAGAGCGGTGCAAGGTCATCTATGATCGGCTGTATTCCCGGAATTCCTCTTTCTTCACGAATTGTGAAATGAGTGATTGCATGCCCACTGAAAGAAATTAACCCCGCTATTCTGTTTGCATCAATATTGTGAACTTGTAGCCATCGTTTATCTAATCCAATCATATTTGTGAGATATCCTCCTGCAGAATATCCTGAAACAAAAATAAGGGATGTGTCTCCTCCGAAATCTGTAATGTTATTGAATGCCCATGCAATTGCTGCTGCGGCATCTTCAATATACTTTGGTGATTTAGCTTTTGGAGACAATCGGTAATTAGCAGCTACTACACAAAATCCTTTATCTTTCAACGCGTTTGGAACTTCTTTCTCTCCGCCTGTTAATCCTCCTCCATGAAACCAGACAACGGTCGGAAAATCTTTTATGTTTGTGGGATAATAAACATCAAGAACGCATCTTTCATTTATGTACTCGTCAGATTTAGTTGTTAGCCCATAATAATAAGGAATGTTAGGCTTAGTTTTATATTCGATTTCTTGTGAATAGATTAAAGAAGTTAAGAAAATGAGCAGTATTACTGTTAAAAGATTTTTCATTTGGCTATTCCTGTTTGCTGTTTCGAATTTTTGACCAGTTGAGTTTATCGATTTCGTAAAGGAATTTTAAGTTTTCACTCTCGTTGGGGGATTGAATTTCTATCTCCTCAACTTTTTTCGCACCTAGTTTCTCGATTGCTTTTTGTGAACGCAAATTCTTATTACCGATGTGAAAAATAATTGTCTCAACGTACTTAAAAGCATGATCAAGCATAAGTATTTTCATCGCTCTATTGTAATTAGTTCCCCAGTATTTTTTAGCGAGAAAAGTATAGCCAATTGCGATAGATTTTTTATCTGGATTAAAATCATAATATCTGGAGCTGCCAATTACTTCATCTGAATTCTTTTTGATAACAAGAAAAGCCCCGCCTGATTGCAGTGCACCATCAAAATATTTTTCAAAGGTATCTCTTCTGTAGCGGTATTTATCGGGATGCTGTTCCCAAATTAATGGATCCGATGCGGCATGATAAAGTTTCTCAAAATCTTCTTCCTTGAGAGGTACTAATTTAACGAGTTCGTTTTCAAGATGAGGCTGTAAATCAAAGTGCATTGATGTTTTCGGTGGATTCTATTTTGAAAATACAAATGAAATCAATCGCGGGACTTCATTTTCTGGTCTGTTTTCAAACCACTCATTAATTTCAAGGAGTTTAAAGGAATTATTTTTTGCTGAGTTGAGGTAATCCGACAGATGATGAATATAAACCTCCAATTCTTCAATTCCTTTTTCGGTTTCATATTTTGCCTTACTGCCGGAATATTGTTTGGCTGGATGAAGTTCACAAATAAAAAACTTACCATTCGCTTTTAATTTTTTATAGGCTTGATTGAAAATGAAATCTAAATCCTTTATGTGTTCTAATGTTAAGCTGCAGGTTATGATGTCTGCAAAGCTGTTTTCAATCTCCCATGGTTTTTTTAAGTCGGCTTGTTGAAATCTTATTTTATCAGAATTGATCTTACCCCTTGCTTTATTAAGCATTTCCTCTGAGAAGTCAAGACCGATTACAAATTTTGCTTTCGTAATCAGCCACTCGGTATTTTTTCCTGTTCCGCAACCTAACTCAATAACATTTTCAAATTCGTATTTGGTTAAAGTTTGTATAGTCGCTTTTCTATCCAAATCACGGGTCTTGTTTTCGTTAGTGTCGTATTGTTCAGCCCAGGAGTTGTAGGATTTTTCTATGCTCATGATTTTTTTCAAACTCCGAACTGACTTAAATGATGATCGAGATGAAGATAAGCTAATCTTCCGTACTGCCAATGATTCATATTGCCAAATGCGGGATGAATAACTGTTTTATTTGTCTTAAAGCTTTCATCAAAATTTCTAACTAAGTCTATCAGAGTTTTTTTATCATTATCCAAAGTAGTTGGATTTGTTCCGCCCTTACCTTGTTTTAGTTCCTTAACCGTTTCAATCTTACCTTTTGGAGCTTTCATAAAAGTTAGAATTAACCATTTAAAAACTGTAGTCAGCATAAAGTTTCCGATAAACTTGGATTGCTTAGTTCCATTTGCAAGCCGAAGCTGATCTGCACAATGACAAATCATTTCGCCGGCATTCATCTTTCCCCATTTTGCATGAGCGGCAGCATTTATTTTTTCTATTCGAGTAATCACTTCCGATTTAATTGAATCATCCATTATGTTTTTCATGATAATTTTCTTTTTAAATTATTTTTTCATCAGCAAATCGCTGTAGGAATTTGAAATCAAGTCTTCTTTTGAAATTTTAAATAGATCAAGATAAAACTGACATTGTTCCAACAGTTTATCTTTGCCGATGCTGCCGTCGGGGTCAATTGCCTCAATCTCAACGAAGGTTCCCAAATCTTTAACTGAATCTATATGAAACTTAGCATTATCGATAAAATATATTTCTCTGGTTTTATCAACAACAACTAAAACTCCCAGTGCCTTGGTTAAGATTTTTTTCAACGAATCCTTTTCTGCAGACTTGTAAAAAGTTACATTCGATTGCTTTGGTCCTTCCTTATCTTCTCTTTCATAATGAACAAGCGAGTTTTCAATATTGCCTTCGCGTAATTTTAATCTTCCAGAGTTCACTTTGAAGTAAGTATCAATTTGGTGATCAACTCCTTTGAAGTCTGCATTTTCGGACTTAAGAATTTCACGAATTGAATCTTGGTTATGCGATCTTGCCTTAATTTCAATATTTAACTGGGTCATAAAGATTTCCTTCCTCATGGCAAAAATAGTCAAAAAAACCGCGCTCAGCAGAAAAATCTTTTGAAAACACTCATTTTTGGCAATTTAAGAACAAGTTGCAATAATTGGAACTTTGAATCCGAAATGTATGTTACAACATCAAACGTTATAACATCAATAACAATTAAATAAAAACAAATAAAAGGAGTACAAAATGTACAAGTTCAAATTTCTTTCGATCGTTCTTTTCTTAGTTTCTTCATCTTTACTTGCTCAAACCACCTGGACAGTGGACAAATCTCACTCAAAAGTTGGATTTAGTGTTTCTCACCTCGTCATTACAGATGTTGACGGTTATTTTAAGGATTACGATGCTCAGGTTACAACCGAAGGCGATGATTTTTCAAAAGCAAATATTGATTTTACTATCAAAACAAACAGCATTTTCACAGATAATAACGATAGAGATAATCATCTTCGCTCTGACGATTTCTTCAATGCAGAAAAATATCCTCAGATGGCTTTCAAGGGAAAGTCAATGAAGAAAGTCAGTGATAATAAATATAAACTCGTTGGTGATCTTACAATTCGCGACGTTACGAAACAAGTTGAGCTTGATGTAATATATAATGGAACAGTAAAAGATCCTTGGGGAAATACAAAGTCCGGGTTCAAGGTCACAGGCGAAATAGACAGATTTGATTATAATTTGAAGTGGAATAAAGCAATTGAAGCAGGTTCACTTGTAGTAGGTAAAGAAGTTGAGCTTGTAATTGACTTACAGCTTGTTAAAAAATCATAAATGAAACTTGAAGAAGAAATAAAGCAGAAAAAATTTAGGAATGAATATCATAAGCTTGCCGTAAATATACTTTATACTCACGGCTGGCTTCTAAATAATCAAACCAAATTATTAAAAAAGCATGACGTAACCTCGGCTCAATTCAACGTTCTGAGAATTCTTCGCGGTCAATATCCAAATCCGGCATCAGTAAATTTACTTAAGGAAAGAATGCTGGATAAGATGTCCGATGCATCCCGACTTGTTGAAAGATTGAAACAGAAAGATTTGGTTGACAGAAAAATTTGTCCCGATGACCGAAGAAGAGTTGAAGTTGTTATTACAGAAAAGGGATTGAATCTGTTGAAGGATATTGATAGTCATGATGATGAAGCCGATCGAATATTTAATGAATTAAGTTCAGAAGAAGCAAAAACAATAAACGAACTTCTCGATAAAATGCGAGGATAGGAGAAAGCGAAAATGGAAAAAGCATTAAATGGAATACATCATATGACAGTTATGGCAAGCGATCCGCAAGCCAACTACGATTTTTATGTTCAGACACTCGGGATGAGGTTCATAAAAAAGACCGTGAACTTTGATGC
Source organism: Ignavibacteriaceae bacterium (assembly GCA_041739035.1). Classification (GTDB taxonomy): domain Bacteria; phylum Bacteroidota; class Ignavibacteria; order Ignavibacteriales; family Ignavibacteriaceae; genus XYD12-FULL-36-8. The sequence continues at coordinate 9,708 of JBGSOQ010000100.1, forward strand.
ACCCGATGTATATCATCTTTATTATGCTGATGAAGTTGGGAAGCCGGGAACGGTTCTCACATTTTTCCCATTTCCAGATGCAAGAAGAGGGAAACGAGGAACAGGAGAAGTAACCGTAGTTTCTTTTAGTGTGCCTTCTAATTCGCGGCAATATTGGATGGAAAGATTTGCTAATCTTGGTATTGATTTCGATGGTCCGAAGAGAAAATTCGGTTTTGAATACATCAGTTTACTTGATCCTGATGGAATGAAAATAGAAATTGTTGCTGATCCGAATGTTGATTCAATTCTTGGCTGGTACAACGGCGAAATTTCTCCCAAAAATTCAATCCGGAAGTTTTTTGGTTCAACTTTCTATTTGAAAGATTCAAAACCAACTGAAGATCTGCTTTCAGTAATTATGGGAGCCAAAATTATTTCATCTGAAGGAAAAATTAAAAGATATTCGTTGGGCGAAAATGAGAGTCTGTCATTTGTTGATATAATTGAAGACGCAAATGCACCAAGAGCAATCAGCGGAGCTGGCAGTGTTCATCATATTGCGTGGAGAACAGCAAACGATGATGAACAATTGAATTGGAGAAAAACAATTTTAGAATCCGGTTTTTATCCAACTGAAGTTGTTGACAGAAATTATTTTCATTCAATTTATTTCCGCGAACCGGGAGGAATATTATTTGAAATTGCAAC
>JBGSOQ010000104.1:0-31589 GCA_041739035.1 Ignavibacteriaceae bacterium
TTCCTATCATCATACAAGAGATATTTATAAAATTGATATAAGCGGCGGAACGCCCATTTCTGTTATTGCTACAAACCATGATGAACGAAATCCATGCTTCATTAAAAATGGAAATCTCATTTATGCATCTGATGAAACCGGCATATTTAATCTATATTCGTATGATTTATCTGCACAAACAAAAAAGCAGCTGACTAATGTTCTTGGCGGAGCATTTATGCCGACAATTGATAATGCTGGGAATATAGTCTATGCTGGTTATACTTCAACTGGCTACAAGTTATTTTACCTGCCAGCAACTGAGCAAGAGAGAGTAGTTGCGGCAAACAAGTACGAATGGAGAAAAAATCCGCCGCTTTCAGCGGATATTCCAAATGGTGACATAGATAATTTTAATATTTCAAGATTAACCAATTTCAATGATTATGAAACTCCAGATTATTCAAAGGAAAAATACTCCGGCGTTTTTACAAGATTAACTTTTTTCCCTTTCCTTCGATATGACAATTACAATACTTCCAATAAGTTTTTAGAGAAGCTAAAACCAGGCTTGTATGTTTCATCGAATGATATGTTGAATCGTTATTCCATTTTTGCCGGTGCTTCCCTAAATACAAGATTAGAGCGTGATTTGTTTTTAATTTTTGAGTATAGAAACAAGCTGCCTTTACTTTTTAATCTTGGCTTGAAGCCGGAAATGTCACTTGAACTTTACAACATCAGCAGAAAAGCCAACGTTGATATTTTGTTTGGAATTGATTCGACATCAGGAACGGCGCAAGCAGATTTCAAAATTCCAACTGATGTAGCATATAATTTGTTTGAGGTGGATGTAGCCGCAAAGCATCATATTTTCAACCGTACTCATAATCTAGAGTTTAGGTTTATTTTTAGCAGGTATACAGCTGAACTTGCAAGCTTTGTTTTGCCAGATAATACCCTTTACCCGACAACCAACGACGTTTACTTGATTGGCAGAAATTTTCAGCTTACTTACTCAATGGAACAATTGCTGCCGTATAAAGACTCCGATATAAATCCAATCGGTGCTCAGGTTGAGCTGCAGTATAATTATGAATCAAATAAATTTAATAACGAAGGAAATTATGTTGTTGAAGATGGGATTCTTAAACCTCAATACAACAATTATAATTTTCATAAGCTCGAGCTGAACAGTAAGCTGCATTTACCGCTTTGGGCTAAACATACTCTAACTGCGCAATTCAGGGTTGGAACAATTTTTGGACCTACAGTGCCGGATTTCTTTGATTTTTATCTCGGCGGTTTAATTGGTATGAAAGCTTATCCGTTTTATTCAATAAGTGGAAATGAAGTAGGCTGGCTTAATCTTACTTATCGTATGCCGCTTTTTACAGATATTGATATGCGAGCAGGCCACTTTTATTTCGACAAAATTTTCTTTTCTGTTTACGGCGATTTTGGAAGTGCATGGAATGGAAAAATGCCTCAGTTAAGTAAGTTTAAAAAAGGCGCCGGTGCAGAACTAAGAATGCAGATGAATTCATTCTATCTTTTCCCGACAAGTGTTTTCTTTAATGCCTCTTACGGATTCGATGAATTTGATAGATTGGTTAGAAGTGAAACAATTACATACGGAAAAGAGTGGCGATTTTATGGCGGCATTTTATTTGGGTTTGATTTTTAGTTGTCTCCGGAAATAAGTTATTCATGAAAAGTTATTTAATATTTTAATAAGTGAAAAATGAAATCAATTATTTGTTTATTGCTATTTACAACTGCAGCATTTGCACAATCCGGTAACGGAAAAAAATTACTCGTTGGTAACTTAGCCATCGATTCTAAAATTATTGGAAATGGTTTTGAAGAAAACTTGGCAACTAAATATAATTTTGATACTAAAGATAGAAAATCGCCATTATTAGGTGGTTTAATGTCATTAGTAGTTCCGGGAGCAGGTGAAATATATGCCGAGGAGTATTGGAAGGCGGGCATTTTTCTTGCGGTTGAAGCTGCCGTAATTACAGTTGCAGTTATTTATGATAAAAAGGGTGATGATAAGACCGCTGAATTCGAGAATTTCGCTAATCAAAATTGGGACATTGCGCGTTATGCTGAATGGACTTTGAAAAATCTTCAGGTACTTAATCCATCACTGAATGCAGCTGATTTTAGTGTAATTAATTCTGATGGTTCTGTTAATGCTAGTGAATTAAATCGTTTGGAAAAGGCAATCGGAAATGGTTACTCACATAGTCTTGCCCCATTCGGAGAGCAGCAATATTACGAGATGATAGGGAAGTATCCGCAATTTAGTCATGGATGGAATGACAGCAATCCGGCTGATACTGATTATCACATTTTATCTCCTAACTTCAAATCATATTCTATAATGCGAGGTAAGGCAAATGATTTATATAATGTTGCATCAACAGCGGTGATTGGAATTTATGTAAATCATTTTTTAAGTGCGCTCGATGCTGCATGGTCGGTTACGAATTATAACAGCGAGCTTGCTATGAAAATGCGGGTTGAGCAAATGAACCTGACCGGAAGAATGGAACTTGTCCCAACAATAAATTTTTCGCTGAGCTTTTAAAGATTTACTACATCCATAGATATGCTAGATTTTGGGTAGTTATTTCAAGCTTTAAATCTGGCATATCTAACGATTTAATGATTACTTAAGCACTATCATCTTCCTACTCTTTACAAATCCCTTTGCATACAATTGGTAGATAAAAACGCCGCTTGCAAGATTACTTGTACTGAAATCTAAAGTATATCTTCCCGCATTCTGAAATTCATTTACCAAAGTTTTCACTTCACGACCAAGAATATCATACACCTTTAACTGTACTTTCGTATAAGTTGGGATATCGTACTGAATTTTTGTTGTTGGATTGAAAGGGTTGGGGTAGTTTTGGTCAAGGAAAAATTGTTCTGGTGTGTAAGATACCAATTCTTCCGAAACAGCAGTTACTCTTTGAGAGCTTTTCCAGATACCATTATCATAAGTACCGACATACAAATATCCATCAATGCCGATTGCGAGTGAGTGAACAGACGAAGGAAGATTGTAGGTAATGTCGAACCATTCTAATCCTTCATCTGTAGAGAAAAAAACTCCGGCTCCACACGCGAATAGTTTACCGTTATCAGCAAAAATAATTGATGTGAAGCGATCATTTCCAAGTGCACTATCCCTTTTCGACCATGTAAATCCTTCGTCTGTAGATCTAAATAGCCAAACGCCTCCACTCTCTATTCCCAGAATAGAACCGCTGGTTGAACTTACCGTAAGCTGATCAAAGTAATAGCCGAATTGGCTTATCGTTGACCAATTGATTCCTTTGTCAGTAGAATGTATGATCCAGGTTAAACCAAGAAAGGTTTTAAGTGATGCTATAATATTTCCGCTTTGTGAGATTGCATGAGATCTTATCTCTTCACCTTGAGCGGGAGAATAAGAGAGTTGCCAGGAATCACCATGATTAGTTGACTTATAAATGGTTCCTTGATACGTTCCAATAAAAATATTTCCAGTAGAGTCGGCTGTCGCGGAAAGAATTAGTCCGCCGCTACCCATCGAAAGGACTTTTGTCCATACTGTGTCACTCCCTCGAATCCTATAAAGTGCTGAATCTGCTGCAAGAAATATGTCAGTCGTGGAGTCAGTAATGAGCTGTGACATTAGAAAATTTTGCGGTAAACCATTATTTAGTTGAAGCCAGGAAATTCCGGCATCGGTCGCCTTATAAATGCTATATCCATCAGGAACCCCGGGTAGATAGACACCTGCATACAACGTACTATCAGGTCCCAATGTAAGGAACTGAATGTCACTATTTCCTAACCCTCTCTTTATCCAAAAGTCTTGACCGTAGATAGAAATTGTGTAGATAACGGAAAGAAAACACAACACAAACCATTGCTTACTAATTGTTAATATTCTGTTTGTGCTTTGTTTCAGTCCTGTATTTATTCTTTCAATTAGCATGAAATTAACTCCTTTCTTGTTTTCTCACGAATTCAACTGTTGAGAAAAAACATTAAGCCATTTTAATTGAAGCTGACTTGTTTTCTAATTAATTGATGCTTTTTCTATACCAGAAGTGTACGTGTTCATCTAAAACAAAAATTTTTGGCAACCGATATATTTTTTATTTTTTTAATTATATAAAACATTTTTATTGGAATCAATAACCAAATTACTAAACATCTTATATATTTATTGACCAATATTAAATGTAACCAACATCCTCCCTCCGATTCTCTCTTTTTCTTCTTAAATTAACAATATGAAAACTCCAATTGTTGTAATTGTTGGCAGACCCAACGTCGGTAAATCAACGCTATTTAATAGATTAATTGGTAAGCGCGATGCCATTGTAGATAATATAAGCGGTGTAACGCGTGACAGAAATTATGGTGAGGTCGAATGGACGGGAAAACACTTTACTCTAATTGATACAGGAGGATACGTTCCCAACTCGGCCGACCGTTTTGAGTCCGCAATTCGTGAACAAGTTGGAATTGCAATTGAAGAAGCTGATTCCATTTTATTTATGGTCGATTCAAGAACCGGTATAAACCCGTTTGATATTGAAATTATAAAAATGCTGAGAACTGCCAACAAGGAATTTTTTCTCATTATTAACAAAGTTGATTCTGAAAAACATGAAGCATTGATAGGAGAATTTTACAAACTAGGTGTTAAAAATCTCTACGATATCTCTGCAATTGGGGGAAGAAAAGTTGGTGATTTATTAGATGCAGTCACGCATGATTTTGTATCTGAGACAACAACTACGGATAAGCGGCTTAAAATTGCAGTTGTTGGAAGACCAAATGTTGGAAAATCTTCTCTCGTAAATGCACTTCTTGGTCATGACAGAAGTATTGTTACAGAAATTCCCGGTACCACAAGAGACAGTATCGATTCAATTTTGAAATATTACGGGCAAGAAATAGTTTTGGTTGACACTGCCGGTTTGAGGAAGAGAAGTAAAGTCGATGAAAGCATAGAATTTTATTCAACCATCCGAACTCTGAAAGCCATTGGTGAATGCGATGTTTCTGTGATTATGCTGGATTCTAAATTTGGATTGGAAAAACAGGATCAGAAAATTATTGATGAGGCATTACGCTGGAGAAAAGGCTTGATAATCGCAGTCAACAAATGGGATTTGATTGAGAAAGAAACTAACACTGCGAAAGAATTTGAAGACGAAATAAAGCAAAAGCTGGGATCATTGGATTTTATACCGGTAATTTTTGTTTCTGCTCTAACAAAGCAAAGAGTTTTTAAGCTTGTGGAACAATGCTTGAACATTCAGAAGGAAAGAGCAAAGAAGATTTCAACAAGTGAATTGAATGAAACGTTATTACCAGAAATAGAGAAATCGCCGCCGCAAGCTACTCATACTGGTAAAGAGGTTAAGATTAAATACATAACTAAAGCTGAGGGCGATTATCCCAAATTCCTTTTCTTTAGTAATTATCCTAAAGAAATTCCAGATAATTATAAAAAATTTTTAGAAAGAACCATTCGCAAACACTACGGTTTCGTCGGCGTTCCTATGACGTTAATATTTAAGAGTAAATAATTTCATAATATAATTTTTTATTTGAATGCGGATAAAAATATGAGTAAAACAAAATTTCACAATTTCATCCTTCTCGATCATCCATTGGCAAAAAAGGATGTGACTGTACTTCGTGATGTGAACACTCAAAGCGAATCTTTTCGTTCTGCAGTTAGACGAATATCTTCACTTTTGGCCGTAGAGATAAGCAAGAAATTAAAAGTCACAAAAATTAAAGTGAGGACACCATTAGAACTTACAGTAGGATATGAGTTATCGCAGCAGGTTGTCTTAGTCCCCGTGCTAAGAGCTGGGTTGGGAATGGTAGGAGGATTTCTTGACATTATTCCCGATGCTAAAGTTGGACATATCGGACTTCAGAGAAACGAGGAGACCTTAAAACCAAAACAATATTATTATAAAACTCCTAAAAATTTGAAAACATCAAAAGTGATTTTGCTAGATCCAATGCTTGCAACCGGCGGAAGTTCATCGCAGGCAATTTCAAATTTAAAAAAGCGAGGTTCAAAGGAATGTATGTTTGCTTGCATAGTTGCATCACCAGAGGGACTTTACCGAATGAAGAAAGATCATCCTGATGTGAAAATTTTTTGTGCGGCTTTAGACAGAGGACTTAACGAACGGGGATATATCATTCCGGGTTTAGGTGATGCGGGAGACAGAACGTTTGGCACTCTTTAGATCAATCACAGTAATCTTAATTACCATATTTCTAAGCAATGTTACTTTTTCTCAGAGATACCCCAATCAAGATGTCGATAAACTGCTTAATGAAGGAATTGAAGGTGTCATTAACCAAAATTATGATGCAGCGAAAACTAAATTCAGTTTACTTGATTCGAAGTATCCCCAAATACCCTTTGGGAAAATTTATCTTGCTGTTGTCGAAATTACTAAAGCATTTGACTATGGTGAGGAATTTAATTTTGAGAAAATATCTAAAAATTTAGAGGAAGCACTAAAACTTTCAGAAAACCTTCACGAACAAAATCCATCAAGTATTTGGAATAATTACTTTGTTGCACTATCTAAAGGTTATAAAGCATATTTGCAGGTTTTAAATGGCGAATGGCTTTCGGCAATTTTGGAGGGATTAAGTTCCGTAGATTATTTTGAAAACTGCCTGGAAATGGATACAACTTTTTATGAATCTTATGTTGTTCTGGGCACATACAAATTTTGGAAGAGCCGGAAGCTTGAATCTTTAGAGTGGTTTCCTTTTTTCGATGATGCATCTGAAGATGGACTTCGATATTTGGAACTTGCGTTAGAGCGAACTTCATATAGTAAAAACATTGCGGCAATTTCCTTAATATGGAGTTATATTGATAACAAAAATTTTAACCGCGCAATTCAAATTGCTGAAAATGAGCTAAAAAGAAATTCTCTAAATCGACCCTTAAAATGGGGTTTGGCTAGAGCTTATGAAGATGTAAATCCATGGAAGGCAATACAAGTTTACAAGGAACTTATCACTTCCTACCAAAACATTCCGGATCAAAATCACTATCAGGAAATCACTCTTAAACATATTATTGCGCAGCAATTAGCCAAGATTGGCGAAAAAAATGAAGCATTAAAATTTTGTAATGAAATTCTTACCTCAAATAGTCTGTCTGAAATTGTTCGCGAAAAACTTACTGATCGGTTTAATAGGGTTAATCAATTAAGAAAGGAACTTTCAAATTAGGATATTACCTAATCTGCAAAGGTGACTTTCGCTATTCAAATAAAAAAAGTAAATTATTGAAGAAATAGAAGAAAATTTCAAAAATTCTCAATAAATGGAATTTAACAATCCAAAATACAACAGAATGTTTGATCAGCTTTTAGAAGCTTGCAAACAAAATTTTCCGACCATAGATGAAAAATTTTTGGCCAAGGGTTTTGAGTTTGCAATCGAAGCTCATAAAAATGATCGACGTGCTTCAGGTGATGAATACATTACTCATCCTTTTGAAGTCGCTTTAATTGTTGCAAAAGAAATCCCGCTCGATGATGTTACTGTAGTTAGCGCTTTACTTCACGATACGATTGAAGATACCGCAATAAGTGTTGAACTGCTGCGGAAAGAATTCGGGAAAGAGGTTGCAGAAATTGTTGATGGTGTTACAAAGATAAGCGGCATATTCAAAGGGCATGAGATTACTCAAGCCGAAAATTTTCGAAAACTTTTGCTATCAATGGTTAAAGATGTTCGGGTAATTCTTGTAAAATTTGCCGACAGACTGCACAATATGAGAACACTTGAGCATCTTCACGCTGAGAAACAAAGAAGAATTTCACAAGAAACTTTAGAAATTTACGCACCTTTTGCACACCGATTTGGATTAGCTCAATTCAAATGGGAGTTAGAAGATTTAGCATTTAAGTATTTAAACAAAGTTGCTTACGACGAAATCTCTAACAAAATTAGCGCTAAACGAAACGAGCGAGAATCTTTCATTAAGAAATTTGCGGATCCGATTTCTAAAATATTGGACGAATATAGTCTGAAATATGACATTAGCGGAAGGGCAAAACATCTTTACAGTATATACCGTAAGATGGTTAGACGGAATAAACCATTTGAAGAAATTTATGATTTATTTGCCATTAGGATTATTCTCGATACCGATGATAAGAATGAATGCTACACCACTTTGGGAATTGTTAATCAGATGTACCATCCTGTAGCAGATAGATTTAAGGACTATATATCTATTCCTAAAACAAATAACTATCAATCAATTCATACTACTGTTGTTGGTCCTGATGGTAAGCTGGTCGAGGTTCAAATCAGAACTCGTAAGATGCATGAAATTGCAGAGAAGGGTTTCGCTGCCCACTGGAGATATAAGGAAAATAAAGCCAGTTCTGATAAAGATTTGGAAAATTGGATTAATTGGGTTAGAGATATTTTTGAATCAGCGACAAAAGATGATGAGAAAAAAGATTTGCTGGAAAACTTTAAGCTTAATCTTTACCAGGATGAAATTTATGTATTTACACCAAAGGGAGATCTAAAACGACTTCCTTTAAATTCAACTCCTGTTGATTTTGCATTTGAAATACATAGCAAAGTTGGTCATCATTGTATTGGGGCTAAAGTTAATGGAAAAATAGTGCCGCTCGATACCAAACTTCACAGTGGTGATCAACTTGAAATAATCATTTCTAAAAATCAACACCCCAATAAAAACTGGTTGAAATTTGCGGTAACTCACAAAGCAAAAAATGCCATTAGAAAGTACCTTAATAAGGAAGAAGAAGAAATTGTAAACGCCGGTAAAGAATTGTGGGAAAAGAAAATCAAAAAGCTGAAATTATCATTTAATTCAGAAGATATAATACGGCTGGCAGTAAGCTTGAAGTTTGAAGGTACTAAGAATTTTTTCATGTCAATTGCTCAAGGAAAACTTGATCTTGATGATGTACTGGCCACCTCAAAAGAAAAGGATAAGAAAGAAAAAATATCAGTTTTAGAGTTTGATAGTTTTGCATCTTCAGCGAGAAATGATCTTGGGGGCGTATTAGTTGATGGAAAAATTGATGATATTTTATATTCGTATGCTAAATGCTGTAATCCTATTCCCGGTGATCCTATTATTGGATTTGTAACGGTAGGAGAGGGTGTTAAGATTCATCGGAAAACATGCAACAATCTTCAAAAGAATCTAGAAAAGAATGAATCAAAATTCATTTCGGTTCGTTGGCCCGAAAATAAAAGCTCATTATTTGTTGCCGGTTTAAAAGTAAAAGGAGATGATTCTCCGGGAATTTTAACTGATATTTCTCATGCAATTGTATCATATCAAAATACAAATATCAAGTCTGTCAATATTAGCACATCAGATTCAACTTTTGAAGGCAGCGTAACATTGTATGTTCACAATATTGAACATCTGGAAAGAGTAATTGAACGATTGAAAAAAATTAAAGGCATTTTTAGTGTTGAAAGATTTGAAAGTATCTAATCTCAATGCCTGTTGAAATAAAAAAAAGAATTCTTGCAATTGATTACGGCACAAAAAGAATTGGAATTGCAATAAGTGATCCGTTTTGTTTGTTTCCTTCCATAACAGATACAATTCCGAGGGACAAAAATACATTGCTGACATTATTACAGATGATTGATGAAAAAAATGTGGGTAAAATTCTCATTGGATATCCTGAAAATGATGCCGGTAAGTCTTCTGATATAGCCAAGGATATTTTGAAATTTAAAGCAAAGATTGAAAAGATATCAAACCTTGAAGCTATTCTCTGGGATGAGAATTTTACATCAAAAATGGCGGAATCGAGAATTATCTCTACGGTCACTAAAAAATCTAAAAGACGTGATAAGTCATTGATTGATGCGCAATCAGCCGCTATTATCCTAGAAGAGTATCTAAAAAATTTATAAAAGTACTAAATCGTTAATTATTATTATTTTAGAATTATGGAAAAATCAATAGGCATTTTTGAAACGAAAGGTTTTGCGACTGCAATTGCAGGAGCAGAAAAAATTTTAGAGAATAGTGAAATAGAACTAGTCAAAATTGAAAGAACCGGCAAAGGTATTATCTCGCTTTTCTTCAAAGGCGGGGCTGAACAATTAACAGCATCATTTGAAGCTGGAACCAAGCATGCAAGAATGGTAGGTGAAATAGTCGCAGTTTATGTTACCCAAGAATCAACCCAAAAGATTGAACAATTATTATTTCAAACTAGCAGCGTAGCAGAAACAACTGTAACCCAAAACAAAATTGAATCGAATAAACCCATCATTAAAAAGGTGAAAAAAGTAGCAGAAGAAACGCCTGCTATTGCTGAAGTAAATAGTTCTGCTAAGCTCCTTACATCGATCTCAACAATTCAAAGACTTAGACGTGAGGCATTATCTTCTGACAGATCATTAAAAAACAGAGGAATGAAAGCAAAATCAACGGGAGGTAAACCATCGGTTCAAATAAATATTAGTAAGCTTGATAGTATGAATGTTCATGAACTGCGAGGTTTAGCACGCAGCACAAACGGATTCCCAATTCAAGGCAGAGAAATCTCGAAAGCAAACCGGAAAGAATTAATAGTATATTTCAAAGAATTAATTTGAGCTTTTTATCATCAAGATTAATTATTTTTATCCTTGATAAAATATATTTATGAACAAAAATTTATACGTAATACTTTTAAGCATTATATTTTCGATTATTCTTTGGGTGTATATTTCACTTTCGAACGATTATAGTACAAATCTGCACTTACCAATAAAAATTATCAATGTACCTGAAGGTTATGCGCCAACTTTACCTTCTTCAGATAATATTGTTGTAAAGGTAAGAGGAAAAGGTTGGAATTTACTTACTACAATGATTACTGTTCAAAACGATTATTATGTTGATGCTGGAAAGGATTTGCAGAAAAAGAAAATATTAAATCTTAAATCTTTTGCTGCGGAAAATACTTGGTTGACCTCGAAATTGCAAATATTGGAAGTGCTTCCTGACACCGTTTCTTTTTCATTTGAAAAAATTGCCTCCGCTAAACTAAAGATAGTTCCTCATCTTCAATTGGATTTCAAAACAGGTTATGGATTAGCAACCGATTTCACGGTTCTTCCTGAATCAACTCTTGTATCGGGCCCATCACAAATGGTTAATGCCATGGTGGAGATTCCTACTGAACTTCTCCGAATCAATAATTTGAATGAAAAGACCGAGAGAGTGGTCATGCTTAAAAATATTGAGGGAATGAGCTATGAAGTTGAAACAGCAACAGTGGTTTTGGATGTCCAGAGAATCGTAGAACAAAGTTTTGATAATGTAAATGTTAAAATATTGGATATACCCGCTGACCGAGATGTCGTATTGCTGCCCAATAAATTAAATATTTCGTTGCGCGGCGGTATTGATGTTCTTGGAAAATTGGACCCAGAAAAAATATTAGCTACTGTATATTATCGCGATATCATTCTTGATACAATTGGCAGCATAAGCCCGAGGCTTACGATCCCTTACAATACTTCAATAGTATCAGTTAAGCCGCAGCAATTAAAATACGTAATTAAAAAATTTAATAAATAAAACACCAGAAAATTAATGTTCATTACTTTTGAAGGAATAGATTTTTGCGGTAAATCGACACAGGTTGAACTGCTGAGAAAATATTTGATCGACAGAAAAAAAATCGTTGAAATTATTCGGGAACCCGGCGGAACAAAAATATCCGAGATGGTTCGTACGATTTTGCTCGATAAAGTTCATGAAAATATGTGCAATGAAACTGAATTTCTTTTATTCTCTTCGAGCAGGGCTCAGTTAGTTAGAGAAAAAATTCGACCCTATCTAGTGAAAGGATATTATGTAATTTCCGATCGGTTTCACGATTCGTCTACCGCTTATCAAGGATTCGGCAGAGGTCTTTCAGTAGATGCAATAATGAATATTCATAATCTGGCTATTGGAGATACGATTCCTGATATAACATTTTTTATTGATATTCCTGTTGAAGAAGCTGAAAATAGAAAGCGGCAAAAGCTTCATAATGAATTAGACAGAATTGAAGTAGCTGATAAAGACTTTTTTGAAAAAGTTCGTAACGGTTATTTATATCTTTCTAAAGATAAGCGATTTAGAAAAATAGACGGAATGCAGTCAATAGAAACAATACACAAACAAATTATTAAAGAAATTGAATTATTAGAGAAAAGGTAAAAAACATGAAATTTATGGAACCCAAACGTATGATATTTTCGCTTTTAGTATTGATTTTTTTCTGCGGTTTTTTCCCGGGAAATGATGACATTTATTTTGAAATATCCCGCAACATCGATCTCTTTGGGAAAGTTTATAAAGAAATTTCGTTCAACTATGTTGATGAAATTGATCCTGAAGAATTTATGCAAGCAGGAATTAGCGGCATGCTGAAGACTTTAGACCCCTACACAATCTTTATTGATGAAAACAGAAAAGATGAGATTGATTTAATCACCAATGGAAAGTACGGCGGAGTTGGAATATCCATTGGAGTACGTGGTGATAATGTGACCATAGTTGAAATACTTGACGGTTACTCTGCTCAAAAACAAGGACTTAGAATCGGTGACATTCTAATTGAAGCGGGCGGTACTAAAATTAGCAGTCAAAATGTAGATAATGTTTCAACGCTCGTTAAGGGTGAACCCGGTACAATGATTAACCTGAAAATAGTTAGAAATGAAAATAAAGATACGATCGACTTCAATCTGGTAAGAGAAGAAGTAATTATAAGGAATGTTACATTTTCTGAATTTTTTCCTGAAAATAGTAATAATGCATACATCAAGCTTTCCAATTTTAGCCGTTCGGCAGGGGATGAGATAAAAAAGGCATTAAAAGAACTACGTTTGCAGAAAGAAATAAAATCTATCGTTCTAGATTTAAGAGGAAATCCGGGTGGATTGCTGGATGTTGCTGTTGATATTTGTGATAAGTTCTTAAATAAGGAACTTCTAATAGTTACAACAAGAGGACGCGATGATGCGAGTGAAAAAAAATATTACTCTATGCAAGAGCCAATGTTTGGAGACGGCAAATTAGTTGTCTTGGTTAATGAAGGTTCAGCATCTGCGTCTGAAATCTTAGCCGGAGCAATTCAAGATCACGATAGAGGTTTAATACTCGGTACAAAAACTTTTGGTAAGGGATTAGTACAAACAATTACTCCATTGAATTTTAATACATCTCTGAAAATTACAACTGCAAAGTACTATACTCCGAGCGGAAGGTGCATTCAAAAAATCGATTATTCAAAAAAGAATAAAGTGTTCATTCAAGATGATTCAGTAGTAACAAAATCATACCTCACTGATAATGCGAGAACTGTTTACAGCGGCGGCGGAATTACACCGGATACAACTGTGAACTTTCAGGTTGAAGGTGAAATAACAAGAGATTTACTGGCTAAAGGTCAATTCTTTCAATTCGCCGATCATTATTATTATGCTAATCCTGCATTAAAATTTAATGAGTTAAATAATGATAAACTTTTTAGTGAGTTTAAAGAATATCTTGCTGAACAAAAATATAATTATCATTCGGGATCAGAGCATGTGCTGGAAAGCCTGATTACTGATTTTGAAAAGAAAAAACTTAGTGAGACGTTAGCTTCTGATCTCAAAAAAATAAAAACACAGTTCGAGAAATTGGGAATCAATGAGCTTACAACTTTCAAAACTGAAGTTATTAACGAGATTCGTGAAGAGATCGCATCTAGATATCTTGGAAGTGAAGGCAGAGTTGTAGAAAGCTTAAGTAATGATGAACAACTAAAAGCGGCAATTGATATAGTTAGTTCTTCTAAATATGAAAAATTATTAGGTTCAAAAAAATAAAGACAAGCTTAATATGAATTCAAATATTAAGGAAAAAATTAAAAAAATTGTCGGGGCAGCTAATTTCCTAGATTCCCAGGAGGATAAATTGTGCTACTCCTATGATGGAACACCAATTTTCCAGCATCTTCCCGAGGCCGTAGTTTTTCCAGAAACTGAAGATCAAATTTCTGAAATTGTAAAGCTTGCAAATCAAGAGAAGTTTAATATAGTTCCTCGCGGAGCCGGTACAGGGTTAAGCGGTGGTTCAATTCCCGTTGAGAATTGTGTTGTTATAGTTCTTACTCGTTGGGATAAAATTCTTGAAGTTGATACAAAAAATCTTACAGCAACTGTTCAGCCTGGAGTTATCACAGCACAGCTTCAGAAAGAGGTTGAAAAGATAGGATTGTTTTACCCTCCTGACCCGGGAAGTCAAAATGTTTGCACGATTGGCGGAAATGTTGCCAATAATGCCGGAGGTTTACGAGGACTAAAATATGGCGTAACCAAGAATTACATCCTCGGAACAGAAATGATTCTCCCAAATGGAGAGCTTCTTAAAACCGGTGGTAAGAATATGAAAGATGTTGCCGGTTACAACCTTCGTGATTTTATTATTGGAAGCGAAGGTACACTCGGTATCATAACAAAAGTATTGCTAAAACTTATTCCTTATCCGTCTAATTCAGTAACGCTTCTGGCGTATTTCGATAAGCTGATTGATAGTGCTAATTCTGTTTCTGAAATTATTGCCGCACATGTAACACCTTCAATGATGGAATTTCTCGATAACACAACCATAAATTGCATTGAAGATTATACTCACATTGGATTACCAAGGCAAAGTGAAGCAATCTTATTAATTGAAGTTGATGGAAGAGGTAGTATAGTTCAAGAAGATGCTGAAACCGTTAAAAATATTTTGAAGAAAAATAATGCTTCTTTAGTTAAAGTAGCAGATAATGCTGAAGAAGCGTTAAAATTAAAAACTGCACGAAGAAGTGCTTTTAGCGCATTAGCGAGAAGACGACCTACAACAATTCTTGAAGATGCAACTGTTCCACGAAGCGAATTACCAATAATGATTGAGAAAGTTGCTGAAGCAGCAAGAAAGTTTAATTTAACTTTTGGAAATTTCGGACATGCCGGCGATGGAAACCTTCATCCAACGTGCCTTACTGACGAAAGAGATCATCAAGAAATTGAAAGAGCACATAAGGCATTTGAGTTTATTTTCAATGAAGCAATTAAACTCGGTGGAACAATTACAGGCGAACATGGAACAGGATTATCCAAAAAACAGTTTTTGGGAATGGTTGCTGGTTCGCCGGGGTTGGAGATGATGAAGAAAATAAAATCGGTAATTGACGAAAATAATATTATGAACCCGGGGAAAATATTTTCAATCTCCCCAAGATGTGAAGGTACAATGCCAAGGAGCAGGGAAGCAATAAAAGATTTCAATTATTCGTAAACCATAGCATGTCGAATAGTCCTACTCAGCCAAACAATAGACTTTTAGGTGTTCTTCCAAATGATGATGTACTCTCCCAGTGCATTCACTGTGGGATGTGCCTTGCTGTTTGCCCAACTTACGACATGACTAAGAATGAAAGATCATCACCACGCGGCAGAATAAAGCTGATTAAATCCGTTGCTCGTGGTGAAATGGAGATAACAAACTTATTTGCTGAGGAGATGAACTTTTGTCTGGATTGCCAAGCATGCGAGACAGCTTGTCCCGCCGGAGTAAAATATGGTTCGATGGTTGAAGCGGCAAGAGTTGAAGTTGATAACACAAGCTATAGATCATCTCTTTATAAATTCACTAAAAGATTCTTGCTTAAAACTATCGTTGGTTCAAGAACTAATCTAAAATTCCTATCAAGATTACTCCGAATTTATCAACATTCTTTCCTTCGGAAGCTGCTTCATAAATCTGGATCGATGAAATTTATTTCGGCAAACCTTGAAGAAATCGATAAGCTTTCTCCATTAGTATCTAAACAGTTTAGCGATGATATAATTCCTGAAATTACAATTCCCAAGGGTGAAGTGAAATACAAAACTGCTTTTCTCTCCGGCTGCCTGATGAATGTGATGTTTGCAGAGATAAACAAAGATACTGTTGATGTACTTCAAGCTTGTAATTGTGAGGTGTTCACTCCTAAAGACCAAATCTGCTGCGGATCGCTTCAAGCTCACAATGGGGATTTTGATACTGCTAAAAAACTGGCAAAGCACACCATAGATGTTTTTGAAAAGCAAAAGTTCGATTATATGATTTCAAATTCTGCAGGCTGTGGTGCATTCATGAAAGAATACGGACACATTCTCAGCGATGATGTGGAATATTCAGAAAGAGCCAAAAGCTTTTCAGAACGAGTCAAAGATATATCTGAATTTCTTACCGAAATTGATTTACCGCTTAACTTAAATTCCATTTCAAATAGCATTACATATCACGATGCATGTCATCTTGCTCACACTCAAAAAATAACCGAAGCACCGCGTAACCTGGTTAAATCCGTTCCAGGCGTAAATTATAGCGAGCTTGAAGAAGCATCCTGGTGCTGCGGTAGTGCGGGAATCTATAACATTGTGCATTATAAAGAGTCAATGGTAATTCTTGAAAGAAAAATGGAAAATATCAGAAAGACAAATTCCAAAGTTGTGCTGACAGGTAATCCAGGCTGCTTAGCCCAGCTTCGCTACGGTGCACAAAAGTTTGACGTAGACGTAGAAGTAATGCATCCGGTAAGCTTGATAAAGAAATCAATTGCCTAGATTATTTGTGAAAAAATCTTTTTATCTCACATCTCATTCTTTTGATTTATTGCAGTAATTTTTTAGATTTGACCGTCAAAAATGAGCAGGACTCAGGTTCATCCTGGGTTGTTAAGATTGTTATCACTTCGATCTCTAAATTCAAAATTCATTAAAATTTAAAGCGTGTACAGAATTATTTTATCAAAAGTTAGTGCTGATTCTTTAACCAATATTTCCTTATATGAATAATTTTTTTCTGGACTACATACTTCGAATTAGACTCCCAATAATACTATTCGTGGTAGCTGTGTCATTTACATTCACATACTTTGTTAGCAGACCTGAACGTGACGGAATCGGTTATCAGCCCGATCAACCAATTGCTTATTCTCACAAATTACACGCAGGAGATTTGAAAATTGACTGCCAATATTGTCACACAGGAGTTGAAAAATCAAGACACGCTATGGTTCCACCGCTCAGCACTTGCATGAATTGTCATTCGATTGCCAGAAAAGATAAACCCGAAATAATCAAGCTTACTCAATATTATAACGAAGGCAAAGCACTTCCGTGGAAAAGGATTCACAGGGTTGCAGATTTTGCCTACTTCAATCACAGCGTTCATGTGAATCGAGGGATTGATTGCACTGTTTGTCATGGTGATATTGCTAAGATGGAAAAGGTGCTTCAGGTAAATTCGTTTACTATGGGTGCATGTTTAAACTGTCATCGCAATCCTAAAGAAAATGTTCCAAATGTAACACAAATAAACAAAGGTCCCGATAATTGTTTCGCTTGTCATAGGTAAAAAAATAATTTTATTATGAAAATAGACAGGAAAAAATTCTTCATAACAGCATCAACTAGTTTTTTAGGAATTGCATTTTTAAAAAACATTCCTTTTAGTTTACTGGCAAGAAAAGATAAGTCTGGTAATGGAAAGATGAAGGTGAAGATCAATCCATATGCAGTAAGCCGCAGCAGCAAAGAGGAAAATCATGCTTAAAGAAGATGAAAATATGTCTAAGCAGGAAAGTCAGGAGAAACAAGATACAAACTATTGGAGAAGCTTTGAGGATCTTTATAAAAATCCAGAAACTGTAGAAGCAAGTCACCACGAGTTTAAAAAAAATGTAACCGAGGATTTTAATCCTTCTGAATTATCGAATATTTCACGGCGTAAATTTCTAGCATTAGTTGGGGCTTCTGCGGCGCTTGCAAGCGCTGGTTGTGCAGATTATCCCGACAAAGGTGAAATCATTCCTTATAACAAGAAGCCCGAAGAAGTTACTCTCGGCAAACCGAACTATTATGCTTCAACTGCAACTGGCTGCCCTCACACTTGCGGCGTATTGATAAAAACTCGCGAAGGTCGTCCCATAAAAGTCGAGGGAAATCCAGATCATCCAGTCAATAAAGGAAAGGTTTGCCTGAAATGCCAAGCTGAAATCCTCAATCTTTATGATCCTGAAAGATTAACTGATCCGCTTCAAAAAGTCAGCGGCGGTGTTCATGTAAAAGCTTCTTGGAAAAAAGTTGAAGATGCTATCTTATCTGAATTAGGGAAAGTCGGAGGTAAAGAAATTGCAATTGTTACACAAAGCATAAATTCTCCCTCTACTTTAAAAGTGTTAAATGATTTTACTGTAAAGTATCCATCAGCAAAAATATAT
This sequence comes from Ignavibacteriaceae bacterium, assembly GCA_041739035.1. GTDB lineage: Bacteria > Bacteroidota > Ignavibacteria > Ignavibacteriales > Ignavibacteriaceae > XYD12-FULL-36-8. Next base: position 18,351 of record JBGSOQ010000104.1, read on the forward strand.
TCTTACGAATTGTTTCATGATGAAGTAAAGAACTCTGCATGGCAAAAGTGTTATGGAAGTGGCTCATTCCCATTATTAAAGTGGAATGAAGCAAAGATTATCGTAGCACTTGAATCTGATTTTCTTGGAAGTGAAAGCAACAGAGTTGAAAACTCAGCATTGTTTGTTGAAGGTAGAGATGTTATGAAGGCAAAGAACTTCAATCGTCTGTATACGGTTGAAGGCAATCTTTCCTTAACCGGGATGAATTCCGATTATCGAATTCCGCTCCGCCCTCATGCTCAATTTGATTTTGTCATGAGCTTGATTTCCGAAGTAAGTAAACAAACAGGAAAGAATTCTATAGTCGGCTCATCTTATTCATTAACTGATTTTTCTCAGACGCATAATGTTTCAATAAAGAAATTGAAATCGTTAGTCAGCGATATATTAAAGCATAAGGGGAAATCCATTGTTCACTCCGGAACTACATTACCCGAAGAAGTGCATATTGCCGTAAACTATCTCAATGACATGTTAGGAAACACCACTCTTTATAGAACCGATAGTGCTGAAGTTACTTTATTGCCATTAAGCTCCCCAAATGAATGGAGCGACTTAGTTGCTAAGATGACCTCTAATCAAGTCGGTGTGATAATTCATTTCAATTCTAATCCGGTGTTTCATTTAGCAGATGATTTTGGTTATGAAAATGCGCTTAGCAAAGTATCAACTGTAATAAGCTTAACAGAAAAAGAAAATGAATCATCAGCAGATGCTGATTATATTTTACCGATCAACCATGATTTTGAATCTTGGGGAGATTATAAAACAAGAACAGGATTTTATTCTGTGCAGCAGCCGGTGATTGCTCCGCTTTACAATTCGAGGCAGAGTGAAGCAATCCTACTCACATGGATTAACGGCAAAGCGGAGAGCTACAGAGATAAAGTTTATCATGAATATTTAATGAACCGATGGAAAACCGAAGTTTATCCAATATTAAATTCAGCTTTACCATTTGACCGCTTCTGGTTTGGTGCTTTGCATGACGGTGTCGTGAATACGAAAGAAACTGTTACTGTAAATGGGGTTTTTAATACGGCAAGCTTAGCAGCATTGAATTCCTATAAACCTGAATTACCTGAATACTCAGTAATTTTGAAAAACAACTATTCAATTGGCGATGGACGATTTGCTGACAATGGCTGGCTTCAAGAGTTGCCGCATCCCGTTTCCAAGATTACATGGGATAATTATGCTGCTGTATCTTTGAATACTGCCAAAGAGCTTAATCTAAAAAACAATGATATAATTGAGATTAAAGTTGATTCAAGAAAATTACTGATCCCGGTTTTCTTACAGCCAGGATCTGCGGATAAAACGTTTACGATTGAGCTTGGCTATGGAAGAAAGAAAAGCGGGGTTGTCGGAAATGATGTTGGGTTTGATGCAAGCGTTCTTCAATCTAAAGAAAATTCTGCTTTACCATTCTTGTTTATTGGAAAAATCAATAAAGTCGATGGCTCACATGAACTTGTAACTGCTCAAGAGCATCACATGTTTGATAATGAATTAACTAAAGATGCTGCAATAAAAAGAAAAGTGGTTCGCGAAGGAACTGTTGATGAGTACTTAAAGAACCCAAAATTTTTACGACAAGAAACTGAAATTGAACTTCACACAGTATATCCGTTTATAGATTATCCTGATGTTAAATGGGGAATGTCAATTGACCTAAATAAATGCCTTGGCTGCGGTGACTGTGTTGTTGCGTGTACATCTGAAAATAATATTCCGGTCGTTGGAAAAGATCAGGTTGGAAAAGGTCGCGAGATGCAATGGATGAGAATCGACCGATATTACTCAGGTACCGCAAAAGATCCGAATACAAGTTTACAGCCAATGCTTTGCCAGCATTGCGATCATGCACCATGTGAGAATGTTTGCCCCGTTGTCGCTACAACTCACAGTCCCGATGGTTTGAATCAAATGGCATATAATCGTTGTGTAGGAACAAGGTATTGCTCAAATAACTGCCCTTATAAAGTACGAAGGTTTAATTATTTCAATTATAGGGATTACTTTAAAGATTCTTATCAGCAGAATGAAAGCTTCAACTTAATTTATAATCCAGAAGTTACAGTTCGTTCACGCGGTGTAATGGAAAAATGTACATTCTGTATTCAACGTATTATGGATGCAAGGGAAGAAGCAATTCGCAAGAATACCAAAATTAAAGGCTCTGATGTTAGGACAGCCTGCCAGGATGCTTGTCCGACAACTGCAATTCAATTTGGTGATATAAATGATAAAGAATCCGAATTCCAAAAATATCGTAATCATGAATTAGGTTATTACGTTCTTGAAGAATTGAATATCAAACCAAATGTTACGTACATCGCAAAATTAAGAAATACCCATTCGGAGGATGCTTAGTTGAATATTGATTACTCGCAGGAATTACCTGTTGTTGAAGGTGGTCTGAAGCAAGCTCATATCGAAGAGATTGTGGCAAAACCGCTGGATACAAAGCCTGATAAAAAGTTTTTAATTGCAATTAGTATTAGCAGCGGCTTGCTTCTGGTGGGTGTGATTTGTATTGCTTTGACTTTTTTTTATGGAATTGGAATGTGGGGAAACAATCAACCGGTTGGATGGGGATTTGGAATAGTCAATTTTGTTTTCTGGGTAGGAATTGGTCATGCAGGTACATTAATATCAGCCATTTTATTTTTGCTTAGACAAAGATGGAGAACAGGCATAGCGCGATTTGCAGAGGCGATGACAATATTTGCCGTTATGTGCGCAGGGATTTTCCCAATAATTCATACGGGTCGACCATGGCTGGCAGGTTATCTCTTGCCATATCCCAATCAGCATCAATTGTGGGTTAACTTTAGTTCGCCTCTTATTTGGGATGTGTTCGCAGTTTCAACTTACTTCACTGTTTCGTTGGTTTTTTGGTACGTTGGTTTAATTCCGGATTTTGCTACTCTCAGAGATCGTACCGTATCAAAAATCAAAAAAACTATTTATTCCATTTTTAGTTTGGGATGGAGACACTCTCACAGAAATTGGCAGCACTATGAAAAAGCTTATATGCTGCTTGCCGGATTTGCTACACCGTTAGTGCTTTCAGTTCATACGATAGTCAGTTTCGATTTTGCAGTTTCAATAATTCCAGGTTGGCACACGACAATTTTTCCTCCTTACTTTGTTGCGGGAGCCATCTTTTCCGGTTTTGCTATGGTGGTTACCGTTTTAATATTTGTGCGGAAGATATTTAATCTTGAACACATTATCACGCTTAATCATCTTGAAAAAATGAATAAGGTAATTTTGGCAACAGGAATGATGGTAGGTTATGCTTATGCTACTGAATTTTTTATTGCATGGTACAGCGGCAATCAATTTGAAAGTTTTGTATTTATCAACAGAGCGTTTGGTCCTTATGCCTGGGCTTACTGGATAATGGTCAGCTGTAATGTAATTTTCCCGCAATTATTCTGGTTCAAAAAGATACGGCGATCAATCCCCCTCATGCTGATTATCGTAATTTTCGTAAATGTGGGCATGTGGTTTGAAAGATTTGTTATAGTTGTTTCATCGCTTCATAGAGATTTCCTTCCTTCAAGCTGGGGATATTTTAAACCTACTTTGGTTGATATTGGAATTTTAATCGGCAGTTTTGGTTTATTCTTCACATTGGTAATTTTATTCACCAAAACTCTTCCTGTTGTTTCGATTTCTGAAGTTAAAGCAGTCGCTGATGGTGCACAACCCTCGCATAATGGAGGACATCAGTAATGAAGCGAACGAACAAACTTTTTGCATTAGCGGCAACATTTAATTCCCCTAATGATATTATTCAAGCTGCAAAAGTTATAGCTGACGCCGGTTACAAAAATTTTGACATCAACACGCCATATCCGGTTCATGGAATGGATAAGGCAATGAAGCTTAAACCATCAAAGCTTGGTTACATTACTTTAACCTTTGGGCTTAGCGGAGCTGTATTTGCAATGTTCTTCATGTGGTGGACAATGTCGGTTGATTACCCGCAAATAATTGGCGGCAAACCTTTCTTTGCATTCCCCGCATTTATTCCTGTAGCATTTGAAGTAACAGTTTTACTTGCAACACTTTCTACTGTTATTGGACTTCTAACTTTTATGTTTGGTTTTCCAAATAACAAACATTCGCTTCAAGATACCGAGTACATGAAGAAAGTATCTGTAGATAAATTTGGCGCTGTCATTTATGCAGATGATTCAATTTTCAATGAATCAAAAATTAAAGAGTTATTCACTTCTCTTAAAGCAAGCAGTGTCGAATCAATTTATCATTATGAAAAAATAAGTTATCCGATTTTCGAACCTAAGTTTTTAATGCTGCTTTTAGCTGTTGCTGTTATGACTGCAGGCGGAACTTATTTCGCGTTGAACAAACTTTTATTAATGCAGCCATTTAATTGGATGGCATATCAGGATAAAACAACTGCACAGGAAAAAAGTGAATTCTTCCAGGATAATTTCGGTGCAAGAACAAAAGTTGAGGGAACTGTAGCAAAAGGATTTATTCCTTATCCATTTACAGGGCAAAATATTCCGACTGAAGTTTTAGCTAATCCTCTTTTACCCTCGAGAGAAAATTTAATGTTAGGTCAGAGTAAGTATTTAACATTTTGCAGCCCGTGCCATGGTAATTATGCTGAAGGTGACAGCAGACTTAGAGGCCAATTCCCAAATCCACCAACATTACATTCAACACGAGCAAGAGAATTTAGCGATGGGATGATCTATCACATCATAGTAAACGGACAAAATGTTATGCCGTCATATGCCTCTCAAATTACCGATGAAGAAAGATGGGCCATCGTGAATTATGTTAGAGTTTTGCAGCGAGCTAAAAATGCGAAAGACTCTGATATCGAAAAGATTCAAACGGGATTGATAAATGCAGCAAAATAACGTTGAATATCAGAAAAAAGATTTACCTGCTAAGTTAAGCCGGCTTGGCTGGATTTTATTCGGCGCCGGAGTCATTCTCGGTATAATTGGTTTCTTTTCAGATCATAATCGAGCATTACTGAATTACCTCATGGCTTACATGTTTATTCTCAGCATCGGAATTGGTTCATTGCTTCTTGTTGCACTTGAATATATCGGCGGTGCAGATTGGAGCGTTCCAATAAGAAGAGTTGTTGAGTTCCTTGCCGCAATAATAATTATTTTGCCAATACTTGTTCTTCCTCTGGTTTTTAATGTTCATGATATTTTTCATTGGGCGCATGATGAAGCGGTAAGTTCTGATGCAATTCTTAAGGGGAAATCTCCTTATTTAAATGTTACATTCTTTCTGATTCGAGTATTTGCGGTTCTGGCAATCTGGGGATTATTTTACTATCTGCTGATCAGAAATTCAAATGCACAGGATAAATCTCGTGATCAATTACTGACAAAGAAGAATATAATTCTATCAGCTATTTTCATTCCGGTGTTTGCAATCACGATCACGGTAACTGCAGTTGATTGGTTGATGAGTCTTGAACCTCATTGGTTTTCAACAATCTTCGGAGTTTATTTCTTTTCAAGTTCAGTTGTCGCTTCACTTGCTGCCGTAACATTCTTTGTTGTGAAATTGAAAGAAAACGGATATATGCATCCAAAGTTGGTTGATGATCATTTGTTTAGTTTGGGTGCTTTACAATTTGCATTCATTAATTTTTGGGCTTACATAGCTTTCTCACAATATCTGCTTATCTGGTATGCAAATCTGCCCGAGGAGAATTTTTGGTTTCTTCATCGATGGCAGCATGGATGGGAATATTTATCGATATTATTAATTATCACTCACTTTATTGTGCCTTATGCAGCGTTACTTTCACAACCGGCTAAGATGGATTCCAAACGGTTGAAATTTATTTCTGTGTGGATTCTCTTCGCACATTTTATTGATATATATTGGTTGGTCATGCCGAACTTCGAGGGATATTATTTTAGCTGGATTGATTTTATCGTCCCATTACTTGCGGTTGGAGTGATAATTTTAGTGTTTAATTATCGTGCTAAAAAATCCAATCTTGTTCCAATTGGTGATCCTAAACTTCAAAAAGGATTGGACTTTCGAGTTCCTTGATTGGGAATTTGTAGAAGAATAATGGATAAATTAAAAGAAATTATAAAACAGCAACTTGCATCAATTAAAGAAGAACCTGTGAGGGCTTTTGCACTTCTTTATCCCTACATTCTGATAATTGGAATTGGCTTGGGTTTGTTTTATTTAAGTAACCTAAATCTGATTACACGGCAGAATGTCGCGACCGTTTTACCAGATTCAACAAAGGTTGAAGATGTTAAATTAGTTACTGCAAAGATAATTCCACCGGTTGATATTTTAACAGTAAGTCAGCCAACAGAGCAATTGATAAGCAAAGGTAAAACCTTATACACAACTAATTGTGTTTCATGTCATGGTGAGCAAGGAAACGGAAATGGACCGGCAGGAGCTGCATTAAATCCACCACCCAGAAATTTTACTGTTAAAGAGGGATGGAAAAACGGTTCAAAGATTTCTCAGATCTATCAAACCTTGCAAGAGGGAATTGCCGGCGGCGGAATGATTGCGTATGATTTTATTTTACCTGAAGACAGGTTGGCAATCATACATTACTTGAGAAGTGCTTTTGTTGCTAATCCACCGCAAGATTCTAGGGATGAACTAACAGCACTCGATCAAACTTATAGTCTTTCAAAAGGCATGCAAATTTCACCTCAAATTCCTGTAAGTGCTGCTATTGAACTTATACTATCAGAGAATGAACTTAAACATCAAAAGGTTGTTACAATTCTTCAAAAAATTAATGATGATAAAACTTCAAAGGGTGTTGAAATATTTAATAAAGTAACTGCTGATAAATTTCGAGCTATTTATTCTCTATCTTCATCAAAAGAATGGCACCAAAATCAGCAAAAGTTTGTTTCAATATTGTATGAAAATGTAAACAATGGTGGTTTTTCAAACAAAGTGAACAATCTCTCAAAAGATGAGTGGGATACATTGTTCAATTATTTGAGTACTAAAATTTAACTGGATGATAAAATGAAAATTAAATTTTTAATAATTGTCTTTATTTTTTTAGCGGTTTCAGTATTATCAAATGCTGCTGATCAGAAGAAGATCGAGATTGGTGTTGTTGAGAATTTAGGAGCAATCATTCCGCTAAACACAGAATTGATTGACGAGAACGGAAATAAGTTTATCCTTAAGGATAATTTTGATAAGCCGGTTGTGATGAATTTTGTTTATTACGAATGCCCTGGAATATGTTCTCCCTTGTTAACAGAGCTTGCCAGCGTCGTCGGTAAATCTGATCTCGTTGCGGGAATTGATTATAAAGTTTTTACAATAAGTATGGATGAAACGGAAGATTATAACCTTGCTGCATCTAAAAAGCAGAATTATCTGAAGATGATGAAAAATAAAATTGATCCCAATGGCTGGAGATTTTTAACCGGTGATAGTGTATCCATTAGAAAACTTGCTGATGCGGTTGGCTTCTATTATAAAAAAGAAGGTGATGAATTTATTCACTCAGCTATGCTAAGTTTTATTTCTTCAGATGGGAAAATTTGCCGCTATTTATACCCGGATTTCACAAGAAGAGAAGAGTTCAGCATCTTACCTTTTGATTTTAAGATGGCTATACTCGAAGCATCAGAAGGAACACCAACTCCGACAATTGCACGAGTAATAAAGTTTTGTTTCAGCTATGATCCCGAAGGCAAAACTTACGTTTTTAATATGCTCAAAATTTTTGGCGGAGGAATTTTATTGTTAACAGTAATTCTTGTGGTATATCTCTCAGTGAAACCAAGAAAAGTAAAAGTAGAAAACAGGTAGAAACTTATGTCAACAGACGCAGCAGCTATTTCAACAAATGGCCATACGAGTTTTTTAGATTACCAGGGAAAACATAAAGGAATAAAGGGCTGGATATTTTCTACCGATCATAAGCGAATCGGTATTCTTTATATGATTGCACTGCTTTCATTCTTTGCGGTTGGTGTAACTTTTGGCTTTCTTATCAGATTAGAACTCTTTACACAAGGGAAGACAATTGTAGATCCACAAACTTATAATTCATTTTTCACTCTTCATGGAGTGATAATGATATTTCTGTTCGTAATTCCTGGATTGCCCGCAGTATTTGGAAACTTCTTTTTACCAATCATGATTGGAGCAAAGGATGTTGCATTCCCCAGAATAAATTTACTTTCCTGGTGGCTTTACATGATTGGCGGAATCCTCGTTATTGTGTCGATTCTTCTTCCTGGCGGGCCGGCAGATACCGGATGGACGTTTTATATCCCTTACAGCGTTAGAACTAGCACGAATATTATCTTTACTGGATTTGCAGCTTTCATCCTTGGTTTCTCATCAATTCTTACCGGAATTAACTTTGTAACTACTATTCACAGATTGCGTGCTCCGGGAATGGATTGGTTTAAAATGCCTCTGTTCTCATGGGCTTTGTATGCTACAGCATGGATACAAGTTTTGGCTACACCTATTATAGGTATCACTTTACTTCTAATAGTTGCAGAAAGAGTTTTTGGTGTCGGCTTATTCGATCCCGCTCTTGGTGGTGATCCGGTACTTTACCAGCATTTATTTTGGATATATTCTCATCCCGCTGTTTATATTATGATCGTTCCAGCGATGGGAGTCGTATCGGAAATCATTCCGGTTTTTGCGCGAAGAACAATTTTTGGATATAAGTTTATTGCTTTCTCAAGTATCGCCATCGCATTACTTGGTTCGTTAGTTTGGGCGCATCACATGTTTTCTGCTGGAATGAGTTCAACTGCGCAGTTTGTGTTTTCTCTTTTAACTTTTCTTGTGGCAATTCCCAGCGCTATTAAAGTATTTAATTGGACAGCAACTCTTTACAAAGGATCAATTCAACTAGATCCGCCAATGCTTTATGCTTTAGCATTTATTTTTCTTTTTTCAATCGGTGGATTAACAGGCGTTGTTCAGGGAGCATTATCTGTCGATATTCATCTAACAGATACATCTTTCATTGTTGCTCATTTTCATTATGTAATGTTTGGCGGAACAGGCTTTGGAATTTTTGCTGCGCTTCATTACTGGCTGCCTAAAATGTTCGGCAGAATGTATAACATGAAAGTTGCCAAGATTGGTTTCTGGTTTCTATTTGTTGGATTTAATTTCCTATACTTTCCACTATTTGTAATGGGATGGTTAGGAATGCCAAGAAGATATTATGATTATCTTCCTGAATACGCGATTTACCATCAGATATCAACTGTTGGATCATGGATTTTAATAACCGGTTTAATAATTATTTATTACAATTTGATCAAATCGCTTAGAAGCGGCGAAAAAATAACGAAAAGAAATATTTGGGGTGGAGAAACTTTGGAATGGCAAGTTGAAACACCTCCAACTCACGAGAATTTTCATGAAATACCAAAGATTACAACCGGACCGTATGAATATAAAATGAATGACGAAATCTTGGAAAGAGAGGAGGTAAAGTGAGCACTCAGGATCATGCTGTTCATGTTCATCGTGATGATGTTGGTGCCCGCATGGGAATGTGGCTATTCCTCTTCACTGAGTTACTATTATTTGGAGGAATGTTCTTCCTTTATTCTGTTTATCGTTTCGTAAATCAAGAACAATTTCACATAGCTGCCAAGGAATTAAACACTTTAGTAGGCACTTTCAATACGATAATACTGCTAACGAGCAGCCTAACAATGGCTTTATCTATTGGCGCTATCCAACGTAATAACAAGAGCTTATCGGTATTTTTTCAAGCTATAACTATCCTTATGGCCTTCGGATTCTTAATAAATAAGTATTTTGAATGGTCCATCAAATTTCATCATGGAATTTACCCGGGTTCTGAAATTTTAGCGGGCAAGCCAAAGGGAGAAATCCTTTTCTTCGGGTTGTATTATGTAATGACCGGGCTTCATGGGATTCACGTTATTATAGGAATTTTTCTAATTGGAATTATGACAAGACTTACAATGAAAAATGTGATTAATCAAAATAGTTATGTTAAGCTTGAGGCAGCAGGTTTATATTGGCATCTTGTAGACATCATTTGGATTTTTTTATTCCCGTTATTTTATTTAATCACTTAGGACTAATGATGGAAAATCACGAGACACATACAGAACATAAACCACTTGGATATGGCGTTTATTTGTTAGTTTGGCTGGGTTTGCTCGCCTTAACTGCTTTAACTGTAACTGTAGCGGGAATAAACTTTGGCGGATTGACTGTTACAACGGCATTATTAGTTGCTTCGGTAAAATCTTATTTGGTTCTTAAAATATTTATGCATCTTGGTGCAGAGCAAAAAGCATTTAAGATATTTGTATTGGTTGCATTATTCTTTATTATAATTTCGTTCGTTCTATTATTCTCAGATTATTCTTTCATTTAGGTTTTTTATGTTAATAGCACAAACTGAATATGTTAAATCGGTTGATTTTGCATTTTTCTTTATAATCGCCATTTCAGTTTTCTTCCTGGTGCTTATAACCGGTTTAATGATTTATTTTGTTTTCAAGTACAGCAGAAAAAGAAATCCCAAAGCAACTAATATTCATGGCAGTGTACCGCTTGAAATTTTATGGACGGTTATCCCGACAATTTTAGTTTTGTTTATGTTTTATTTTGGCTGGAAGGGTTATGAAGAATTGTCAAGTATTCCGGAAGATTCCATGGTTGTGACTGTCACTGCGCAAATGTGGAAGTTTAACTTCAAATATGATAATGGCAAGATATCCGATACTCTTTATGTTCCTGTAAACAAACCAGTAAAAGTGATTTTAAATTCACTTGATGTCAATCACGCTTTTTACATTCCTGCATTTAGGATAAAAAAAGATATAATACCTGGAAAACAAAATACATCTTGGTTTGAAGCAAACGAGATCGGTTCTCATCCAATATTTTGTGCTGAGTATTGCGGTTTGAATCATTCTTACATGTACACAGAAGTGGTTGTAGTGGCTGAAAATGATTTTAATTCTTGGTTGAATAATGATGTTGGTCAGAGTATAAATGCGGAAAATCAAAATTAAGATTGCATTTAATTGAGAGAAAAATTAAAAATATTATCCGAACTAACTAAGATCAGAATAACTTCATTTGTCACGTTGACAACAGTATTTGGATACATATGTTATGAGCAAGAATTATCACTGACTCTTCTTTACGCTGTTGTTGGTATTTTGTTATTAGCTTGCGGTTCGGCCGTTTTAAATCATATACAAGAATATAAAACCGATGCTTTAATGGAACGGACTAAAAATCGTCCCATTCCATCTTATAGAATCAGTGTTAGAAATGCTTCCATCATTTCGATATTCCTGGTTTTAGCTGGTTCTATTTTATTATCACTTACTGGCTTAATTCCTTTAACATTGGGATTGATTAATTTATTCTGGTATAATATTGTTTACACACCTCTTAAAAAAGTTAACCCGATTGCAATAATTCCTGGTTCATTAGTTGGAGCAATTCCGCCAGCGGTCGGATGGACTTCTGCAGGAGGATATATTTTTGATCCTCAGATCTTAGTGATTTCTTTCTTCTTTTTTATCTGGCAGATACCGCATTTCTGGCTGCTTTTGCTTAGTCTTAGCAAGGATTATGAGAAAGCAGGCTTTCCTACTTTAACTAAAATATTTAACATTAATCAGCTCTCAAGAATTACTTTTGTATGGATTATTGCAACGGTTGTAACGAGTCTTTTAATTCCGCTTTTCGGAATTATGAATAATCTAGTGTTTTATCTTGCTTTGCTCGTAACAGGTTTATGGTTAACCTGGAATGCGTCAAGATTTCTTAAACACGAAGAGCAAAAAATGAATTTTCAGTTCACTTTTAGGCAGATAAACATTTTTGCTTTGCTGGTTATGCTTATTATTTCGCTTGATCAATTTTTAATTTTCTATTAGCTGGAGACAGTAAATTAATGGATTTTCTTGATAAAATAGTTTTACCTCAATCAGCCGAACATATTCAACTTCTTCATTACTTGATGGTTTTGATACAGTTTTTATTTGTACCTTTTCTTAGTGTTATCCTGATCGGAACATTTCTTTCATTAAAGTACTGGAAGAAAGGATTGAAAGAGAAAAATTCACACTTTATTAGGTTCTCAAAGGATGTTCTTGATATAATTTCAGTTAATAAAAGCCTTGGTGCTGCATTAGGAATTTTGCCTATCATAACTTCCATTTTGATCTATGCACAACTGCTGCATCAGAGCAATTCCACGGCGCTGGTAATACTTATAATTGCTTTACCATTATTGATTCTGGGATTCATTTTAACTTATACCTTTAAATATTCACTTACTTTTACTGAACTGTTCGATGAATTGAAACTTAATTCACAATTGGACAGCACAGTTAAGGTTAGAGTTAATAAATTTGGATTGGGCAGTAGCCGCTTAGCTAGCAGATCCGCAATTGTTGGTCTTGCACTATTAGCTATAGGCAGTTGGTATTACATATCAGCAATTTCATCCGCAGTACTTTCAGAATACTGGGAAGCGGGAAATCAGATTGCAATATTATTTTCTATGCAAGCAATATTGAGCTTCATTCAATTTTTGCTATTAGCTGCGGCATTAACCGGCGGTGCTATTATGTTTGGCTTTTTTTATTGGGAAGGCGGCAAACAAGCTGTTTCTGAGGAATATAAATCCTTTATAAAGAAGATTTCATTAACAATGATGCTGACTTCTCTTATTCTTCTTCCTGCAGTACTTTTTATTAATAATCTTTTACTGCCCAAGGCAGCTTTATCAGGTTCAGTCTTTGCATATTTAGTTATAGCTATCGTGCTTATATTTTTATCCTATCATTTGCTTTATGCGATTTCAAAAACCTCAAATCTCAAGTTAAGCGGACAATTATTTTTTATTTTACTATTTGTAGTTCTTTCATTAGTAATAAAAGATCAAATGGCGATGAGCAATTCCACAAAACTTCATTCTGCAATTTTGAGCGCTGATTTTGACAAATACTTAAGTGAATTAAAAGGTGAGAGTATAAGTACAATCAAAGTTAGAAGCGGAGAAGAAATATTTACAATCGTTTGCTCCTCATGTCATAAGTTCGATGAAAAATTAGTTGGACCTCCTTATAACAAAGTACTTGTAAAATATGAGGGTAAAATGGATCAACTAGTTGGGTTTAT
>JBGSOQ010000153.1:0-19152 GCA_041739035.1 Ignavibacteriaceae bacterium
GTTATCCATGCATATTTGTAATTCTGACAGAAAGTTGAAACGGAGACAAGTAAAGAAAAGAGAATGCACAGAGCAATTTTCATAATATTTTATCTATTTTTATAAACAAAGTTAACAAATTTAATATTTCATATTTCAACAATTCGAATCATCTGATGTCAAAAATTTCTCTAAGAAAAAATGAAGATAAACGAATAAGAAGCGGTCACCTTTGGATATTTAGCAATGAGATTGATAAAATATCCTGTAGTCCATCTAACGGTGATTTGGTTGAAATTTATGATTTTAAAGATCAATTTCTCGGAACCGGCTTTTACAATAAAAATTCATTAATTGCCGTAAGAATAATAGCAAGATCAAGAGTGGAAAATGTTGACGAATTATTTCGCCAGAGGATTAATAATGCATATGATCTGCGAAAAACTTTTTATCAGAACAGAGAATCATTTAGATTGGTTTTTAGTGAGAGCGATTTTCTGCCCGGTTTAATTATCGATAAGTATAATAACACATTTGTTCTGCAGGTAAATTCATATGCAATTCAAAAAAACATAGAGTACATAATCGATATCCTTAAAAGCGATTTTAGGGCTGAAAATATCTTCACTAAAAATGATTTTTATCTCAGGAAAATAGAAGGATTAACTGAGGAGGATGTAGTATATTTTGGTAAAATTGGAACTGAAACTATTGATGATGGCACAATCAAATATAAAATTGATTTTAGTCAGTCTCAGAAAACCGGATTTTACTTCGACCAAAGTGACAATAGGTTTTTCATCGAGAAAATTGTGAAGGATAAAACAGTCGCGGATGTATTTTCTAACTGCGGAGGTTTTGGTCTTCACGCTCTGAAGGCAAGCGCAGAATCTGTTGATTTTATTGATTCATCATCTCGAGAAATCGAAAATGTTAAGGAAAATTTATTTCTGAATGACTTTGATACTGATTCAAAATGTATTGTTAAAGATGTATTTGATTTCCTGGAAGAAGCCATAACCTCGAATAATAAATATGATGTCGTGATGCTTGATCCGCCAGCATTTGCTAAAAATAAAAAAAGCCTGCCGGTGGCTGAAAAAGGTTACGAAAAACTCAATAAACTCGCCTTGAAAATTGTCAATGACAATGGTTATTTGGTGACTTCCTCCTGCTCATATCATCTGCAGAAGGAAAACTTTTTTAGCTGTCTTAATCGTGCGGCAGCAAAATCATCAAAAAAAATGCAGTTGCTTGAATTTAATGGTGCATCGTTCGATCATCCTCAGCTTTCAGTAATGCCGGAGACTTCTTATCTTAAATTTGCTGTTTTTAAGGTATTTTATCAATAAGAATAATAAAATTTCTTGATTAAAAAGTGCAACATTTTTATGTTTGCAACCGTCTAATCTCATTAACTCTCATTATTTAATAATCATTTTGTGAGGATTTAATTGGATATCTCAGAATTAAATGAAAAAATTAAAAAAGAAAGCGCGTTCATCGACCTTCTGTTTAATGAAATTGGCAAAGTAATTGTCGGGCAGCGCGTAATCATTGAAAAAATGGTTGTAGGTCTTGTAAGCAACGGGCATATTCTTCTTGAAGGAGTGCCAGGTTTAGCAAAGACATTGGCAATCAAAACTCTTGCTGCTTCAATGAAAGCAAAGTTTCAACGAATTCAGTTCACTCCCGATCTTCTTCCGGCCGACTTGATCGGAACTATGATCTACAATCAAAAAGATGGGAATTTTCTCATAAGAAAAGGACCAATCTTTGCAAACTTCATTTTAGCCGATGAAATAAATCGAGCGCCTGCAAAGGTTCAAAGTGCATTGCTTGAGGCGATGCAGGAACGACAAGTGACAATTGGCGAAACAACGCATAAACTTCAAGAACCATTTTTAGTGCTTGCTACACAAAATCCTATTGAGCAGGAAGGCACTTATCCTTTACCTGAAGCACAGGTTGATAGATTTATGCTTAAGCTGAAAATTACTTATCCTTCTCGTGACGAGGAATTAAAAATAATGCGCCAGAATATTGACTTTACTGAAATGAATATAAATCCGGTGATTTCGACAGAAGATATTTTGCGAGCGCGAAATGTCGTTCATGAAGTTTACATAGATGAAAAAATTGAAAAGTATATTCTTGATATCGTTTTCGCCACAAGGTCACCTCAGCAGTTTGATCTTGGTAAGTTAACTGATCTTATCAGCTATGGTGCTTCTCCTCGTGCATCGATCAATCTTGCAATCGGGGCTAAAGCGATGGCTTTCATTAAAAGAAGAGGATATGTAATACCTGAGGATGTACGAGCGATTTGTTCGGATGTTCTCCGGCACAGAATTGCAGTAACTTACGAAGCTGAAGCAGAAGAAATAACCAGTGAAACTATCATTTCTGAAATCCTGAATAAGCTTGAAGTACCGTAGAAATGTTAGCAAAAGAACTTCTTAAACAAGTAAGGCAAATTGAAATACGCACGAAAGGCTTGGTTAATCAAGTCTTTTCAGGTGAATACCATTCGGTATTTAAAGGAAGGGGAATGGAATTTTCTGAAGTTCGTGAGTACAATTTTGGTGACGACATCCGAAATATTGATTGGAATGTCACTGCGAGATTTGGACATCCTTACATCAAAATATTTGAGGAGGAAAGAGAGTTAACTGTAATATTACTTGTTGATTTAAGCGGTTCATTGTCTTTCGGAACTATTGATAAAACAAAGCAGCAAATAGCCGCTGAGCTAAGTGCCATTCTTGCTTTTTCGGCTTTAAAGAATAATGATAAAGTTGGACTCTTTTTATTCAGTGATAAGATTGAAAAATTTATTCCTCCCCGTAAAGGAAGAAAGCATGTTTTGCGAATCATTAGAGAGTTATTGTCATTCAAACCCGAAGGTAAAGCGACAAATATTAAAACAGCTCTTGAACACATGAATCATGCAATCAAAAAAAAGAGTATTGTTTTTCTGATTTCCGATTTTATGGATGAAGGTTATGAGAAAATTTTAAGAGTTGTAGGCAAGAAGCATGATCTAATTGGAATTGTTATTAATGATCAACGGGAAAACTCAATTCCAAAGATGGGTTTAGTTAAGTTTACCGATTCTGAAACCGGGCAGGAAAGGTGGATTGATACAAGCAGTTCCAAAGTTCAAAAATGGATGAGGCAATATTATCAAAAATTAATTTCTGACAGAAAAACTTTATTCATTACTAGTCGTTTAGACAGCATAGAAATAAAAACCGGTGAAAATTATGTGACTCCTTTGGTGAATTTCTTCAGATTGCGTGAAAGACGATGGTAAGAAGTTTATTTCTCTTCATATCGTTCATCTTTTTTTCATCCTACGGTTTGTTCTCCCAAACTATTTCTGCTCGAGCGTACACAGACAAAAAAAATTATGAGGTCGGAGATTATATCAATTATACAATTGAAATCTCTCACAACCAGGATTTAAAATTATTCAAACCGGCATTAGCTGAGTTAGCCAACAATATCGAGGTAATAAGTGCAGATGAACCGGTCGTTGAAGAAACTGAAGGTGTTAAAAAAATAATTTATCGTTTTACAATCTCGAAGTATGATTCTGCTGATGTAACTGTTCCCCCCATTCCAGTAATCTACCAAATTGGAAGAGATACAACATTGTATGAAGTTTTAACAAATTCTGTTCAGTTTAGTGTGAGTACTTTACCGGTTGTGACATCGGCTGAAATAAAGGATGTTAAGCCGCCGATTGTAATACCTATGGATATTCTGACTATCGTTCTGATTCTTCTCGCTATTTTATTGCTGATTCTTCTTGCACTTTATTTGTACAGGCGAAATCAAAAGAAAAAGAAGAAAAAGGCAGCGAGAAAAAGAGTTTATATAATTCCTCCTCATGTTAAGGCGTTAACAGAGCTGCACGCTTTGGAGGATAAAAAATTGTGGCAGCAAGGTTTAGTTAAAGAATATCATTCCAGCATAACAGAAATAATCAGAAGATATTTCGAGGATAGATTTAAAATTCTGGCTCTGGAATCCTCTACAACTGAAATTTTAGATCAGTTAACGAGAGTAATTCTCCCGGAGAATATTTTTAAAACGGTAAATGATTTTTTGAACAATGCTGATCTGGTGAAGTTTGCAAAGTACAAACCATTACCGGCAGTTAATGAAGAAATGATGAATCAAGCCATTGATATAGTGGAGAATACAGTTCCGGTTAAATATGAAAATTCCAATAGAGGAAAAGTAAATGTTTAATAACATTACATTTGCTTATCCATGGGTTTTGTATGCACTGTCAGTTCTTCCGCTTATGTTTATCTGGTATTGGTTTAGGGGAAGGAAGAAACAACCTTCGATTAGTTACTCGTCACTTAAGATTTTCAGAGCTGTTTCACCTAACTGGAAAGAAAGACTTAGACATTTACCATTTATTTTAAGATGTTTTGCGGTGGGATTGTTAATTATTGCATTGGCAAGACCACAAAGTTTTTCAAGCGGTGAGAATATTTACACTGAAGGTATTGATATTGCAATGGTTCTGGATATTTCAGGCAGCATGCTTGCTGAAGATTTTAAGCCAAACCGTCTTGATGCGGCTAAAATTGTAATTGATCAATTTATTCAAGCCAGAGTTTCCGATAGGATCGGCTTAGTAATTTTTTCACGTGAGGCATTCACCCAATGCCCATTAACAATTGATTATTCTGTATTACGAAATCTGCTTAAAGAAATTAAAAGTGGAATGATTGAGGATGGAACCGCTATCGGGAATGCTATTGCAAATGGCGTTAATCGGTTAAAAGACAGTGATGCGAAAAGCAGAGTGATCATTTTGTTAACTGATGGAATAAATAATGCTGGTGAAGTGAATCCCATTTCGGCGGCTCAGATTGCAAAAACTTTTGGCATTAGGATTTATACAATTGGAGTTGGTACTCGAGGCGAAGCACCCTATCCAGTGCAAACTCCATTTGGTCTTAAGTACCAGATGGTTCCCGTTGAAATTGATGAAGCAGTTCTCAAGGAAATAGCTTCAACGACCAATGGTCAATATTTCAGAGCCACAAATAATAAAGCGCTTAGCCAGATTTATTCAGAGATTGATAAAATGGAGAAAACCCGGGTTGAAGTAACATCTTACAAAAATGCAAAGGAACTGTTCTACAATTGGTTGCTTGGCGGTTTAATTCTGCTTTTTATTGAAGTAGGAATTTCAAGAACAATACTCAGAAGATTACCATCTGTTAATTAAAATTTTTATGAGAAGTAAATAAACCATGTTTCGATTCGCTTATCCTGAATATTTGTATTCCTTATATGCCTTACCGGTGATCATTGTTCTGTTTTTTTTCTTATTCAAAAAACAGAGGAAAAATTTAAAGAAATTTGCTAATTCCAGCCTGCACAATGTATTAATTCCTAAGCATAGCAGGGTGAAAAGCTGGATTAAAATAATTACAGTTACATTAGCTTTGGCTTTACTGATTCTCGCGGCTGCAAATCCGCAGGTTGGCACACGATTAGAGGAAGTGAAGCAAACCGGAATAGATGTTTTAATTCTGCTGGATGTCTCGTTCAGCATGAGCGCTGAAGATATTAAACCTAACAGATTGGAAAAAGCTAAGTATCAAATTTCAAACCTTATTAATAAGCTGCGCGGGGACAGAATAGGGCTTATTATTTTTTCAGGTGATGCTTATGTTCAAATTCCGCTTACTACGGATTATTCAGCAGCGAATTTATTTTTGTCAGCTGTTGATTTTAAGTCTGTGCCCCAGCCGGGAACTGCTATTGCTAAGGCAATTAATCTGGCAACAAAATCTTTTGATTATAATGCCGGTACACAAAAAGTAATTGTTGTAATAACAGATGGTGAAGATCATGAAGGAGATATTACAGAAGCTATAAATGATGCTTTAGCAAAAGATTTGAAAATATTTACAATTGGTTTGGGTTCGCCTGATGGTGTTCCTATACCAATTTATAATAGTCAGAGGCAAGCAGTTGGATTTAAAAAGGATAGAGATGGAAATACGGTTCTAACAAAGTTAAATGAAGCAATTCTGAAAGAAATTGCGTCCAAAGGTAATGGGAAATATTATCGCGGGAACAATTACGAGGATTATCTCGATCAAATATTTAATGAGCTTTCTTCGCTTGAAAAGACAGAGTTTGGTACAAAAAAAGTTACTGATTACGAAGATCGGTTTTATTATTTTCTTGCGCCGGCAATTTTACTTTTAATTTTAGAATTTTTTATAACTGAAAGTAAATCAAAATTATTCGCAGGGTTAAACAGAAAATTGGGACTGGAATAAATGATGAAAATTATTTTCCACATGAGTAGTTTTTTAATTTTAAGCTCATTTTGCTTTGGGCAGATTGTTTATGGTCAGAGTCTGAGATCCTTAAATAACTCAGGAGTTGAGTCATATAAAAAACAGCAATTTGTTGATGCCGAAGTAAACTTCAAAAAAGGATTGGAAAAATCTCAGGAAAGTTTTGAGCTTAATTACAATTTAGGTGATTCTTACTACAAGCAGCAGCGTTATGATGAAGCAATTAAGTCTTTTCAAAGTTCTTTAGGCCAGACTGAAGATGCCAATCTAAAAGCAAAAGCATTTCACAATATTGGTAACTCACTTTTGAAATCGCAAAAGATAAAAGAAAGTGTTGAAGCATATAAAAATTCCTTAAAGCTTAATCCTAACGATAAAGACACAAAGTATAACTTGTCATACGCACTATCACTTTTAAAACAGCAGCAAGATCAGCAGCAGCAGAATCAAAATAAAAATGATAAGAATAAGGATGACCAGGATCAGAAAGATCAGAATAAAAATGATCAGCAGAATCAAGATAAAAAGGATCAGCAAGATCAACAGCAGGATAAACAACAGCAGCAAAATAAGGATCAATCAGCCCAACAAGATAATCTGAAGCAGCCGGAGAAAAACAAAATTTCTAAAGAAGAAGCAGAACGTATTTTGGAAGCGCTCAAGAATAATGAAAAAGATCTTCAGAAAAAGCTGAGAAAAAAGGTGGGTGTTCCAATTACAACTGATAAGGACTGGTGATAATTGAACATGATTTTGATGAAAAAATGAAGCTATCATACATTAAAAAATATTTTTTACTTACAATTTTAAGCTCATTAAATGTTTTTGGGCAGTCGTTTAATACAACTGTAAACACTACCATTGTTGCGCTGAATGATAAATTTCAAGTCTCCTTTACATTCGAAGGACAAGAAGTTAATTCCATCAAAAACTTTTCTCCGCCGGATTTAAACAAAGATTTTCTCGTTCTTTCCGGTCCTAATCAATCCACCAGCATGCAAATAGTTAACGGCGCAGTTTCAGCTTCAATTTCTTATTCATACTATTTACAGCCGAGGAATTTGGGTAAGTATAGTATTGGTGCCGCAAAACTTCAATATAGAGATCAAGAATTCAAATCAGAACCGATAAAAATTGAGGTTGTAGCCGGTGCACCAAAACCTAAGCAAAGCGAACAAACAAACGATAATGTATCGGAAAAAGAAATTGCCGAAAATCTTTTTATTCGAACGATAGTTGATAAGCAAAGAGTTTACAAAGGTGAGCAAGTTACTGTAACTTACAAGCTTTACACAAGACTTGATATCGCTGCACAAATGTCTGTTTCAAAACTTCCCTCCTATCAAGGTTTTTGGGTTGAAGAGTTGGAAACATCTCC
The DNA here is from genome assembly GCA_041739035.1 of Ignavibacteriaceae bacterium. Taxonomy (GTDB): domain Bacteria; phylum Bacteroidota; class Ignavibacteria; order Ignavibacteriales; family Ignavibacteriaceae; genus XYD12-FULL-36-8. The sequence goes on from JBGSOQ010000153.1 coordinate 7,702, forward strand.
AAATATTTCTTTCGCTACAGAAGTAATCAATGGAAAACAATTCAGAGTTGGTGTGATTAAAAAAGCCGCACTATTTCCCTCACAAACTGGTGAGCTGGCATTAACACCATTTGAATTAAAAGTTCCGATATTAGTTAAGAAGAAGCGAGGAACTGGAAATATTTTCGATGATTTTTTTGATGATCCTTTTTTCGGCAGACGGGAAACATTTGATTACACGGCAAAATCTAACATCGTAAAAGTAACATCGCTTGAATTACCGATGGCAAATATTCCACCGGGCTTCAATGGTGCAGTAGGTGAATTCAACCTTAATGCAAAAATTGATAAACCTCAGGTAAAAGCGAACGAACCGATTGCTCTTAAACTGGAAATAAGCGGAACCGGAAATTTACAGCTAATAAATATTCCTGAGGTAAAACTTCCCACAGGGTTCGAAAAGTATGAACCGAAAGTTTCCGATCAAATAAATCGTTCCAATAAAATATCAGGAAAGAAGACGATAGATTATTTACTTATTCCGAGAATTGCCGGAAAAATGGAGATTGCTCCGATCACATTTTCTTACTTCAACCCGAATAGTAAATCCTATGTAGCACTAAATACAAATTCCTTTAAAATAGATGTTTTGAAAGGCGATGGTTCAAGTGATTTTTCAAATGCTTCCCAAGAAAATATAAAAGTTTTAGGAGATGATATTCGTTACATAAAAACCGATATTGGATCGATTGAAAAAATGGAAAAACCAATTTTATTTTCAAATAGTTTTTGGCTCGCTGTAGGTTTTCCATTTATCGCCTTATTAGGATTGATTGCTTGGAAAAAAAGAGATGATAGGATTTCGGGTAATTTACAATTGCGAAGGTATCAGCAAGCACAAAAAATTGCTAAAACTAGATTAAAAACCGCGAAGAGCTTGATGTCTGAAAACAATCATGTCGCTTTTTATGATGAGATTTCAAAAGCATTATTCGGATATTTGGAAGATAAGCTTCATATTCCAAAATCTGAATTTTCTCTTGATTCAGCTTTGCAGCATCTGCAAAAAGAAAATGTTAGCCAAAATATTTTAGACAGTTTAAAAAATTGTGCTGAGAAATGTGAGTACATACGATTTGCTCCGAAAGAAAATGGAATCGAAGCAATGAATCAAATTTATAATGATTCGGCGAATGCCATAATTGAAATTGAAAAAATTCTATCGAGCAAATAGCTGAAACAATGAAAACAAAATATTTCATATTCCTATTATTTTTATCGAACATTGTTTTTGCAGGGGAATTAGATAATCTTTTTCAGAAAGGAAACGAACATTATCAGAAGGGGGAATACGAGGAAACTATAAAAATATTTGAGGATATTGCCGGGAAAGGTTATCAAGGAAAATCACTTTATTATAATCTTGGGAATGCGTATTTCCGGACGGGGAAAATCGGTTTAGCAATCCTCTACTACGAAAAAGCAAAAAAAATCTCTCCATCAGATGAGGATGTTAATTATAATTTAGCTTTTGCGAATTCAAAGATTTCGGATAAAATAGAGACTTTACCCAAATTTTTTATCTTTGATTGGTGGGAAAATATACTAGCTTTGTTCTCAATTTCCGGGTGGACTTATTTATCATATTTGTTTTATTTCTTAATTTTGGTTTCTATTGGTTATTACTACTTCGCTCGCAGTTTGAAAGGTCAACGTATTGCCTTTTATGCAGGGATAGTTTCAGCAATCATTCTCATTGCAACAATTGTTTTATTATTAGTGAACCTCAATCGGGAATTAAATGTTAAATATGGTGTGATAGTCGAAGCTGTTGTAGTAACTAAGTTTTCACCCGATCAAAACAGTAAAGATGCATTCATTGTGCACGAAGGATTAAAAGTTCAAGCCGAAGATACAGTTAGCGATTGGATAGAGATAAAGCTTATTGATGGAAAGGTCGGCTGGCTGAAAAAAAGTAATATTGCAATAATCTAATAGAGTTTTAATATTAATAAGTAAATCACAGAATCATTAATTAACTATGAGGTAAAAATGAAGCGAGTACTAATCATTCCTTTCATTGTTCTTTTCTCTCTTGTATTATCAACAAATTCCTTTTCTCAGGATAAAAAAATGGAGATGAAGAAAAAAGTTGAAACTACTGAGAAAAAGGTAACGAATACGAAACAAGATGTCATAAAGAAAATTGAGAAAACGGATAAGGAAGTTGTAGACAACAAACCAGTTAACACAGTTTGTCCGGTTTCCGGTGAAGATATTGAGGACGGTGTTACTACAACCTATAACGGAAAAACTTATGCACTTTGCTGCAAAAGCTGCCTTAAGAAGTTCACTAAAGATCCGGAAAAATATATTTCAAAGCTAAATGAAGATGGAAAATCTCTTAAGAAAAGCAAATAACAATCAAAAGGAAAATAAATGAGAACATTCTTTGTTGCACTTATGTTCGGCGCACTGTTTACCGTAGTTGGTTATGCTCAAGATAAAACTGATAAGAGCTGCTGCAGCAGTGAAAATTCAGAAACAACAATGAATAAAATTTTTGATGTACCTAAGGAAGCATCACTTTCTTCTAGTGAGAAAGACGATTTGGCAGTTTCTGTTCAAAGTAATGATAAGAATAAAAAAGTTGAGAAGAAGATGAGGAAAGTTGAGAAAAATATGAAAGAAGATAATTCAAAGAAGAATTCATCTGAAGATGGTTGCTGCACACCTAGCAACAAAAAAACTGAGAAAATAAAAACTTCGCACAAATTCTAGATTATTCAATACCCGGGTCTAAAAGCCCGGGAACTCTTCTTGCCTAAAATCCTTCAGCAAATCCTCCTAATTAAACTTATTGATTAGAGACAGTTGTGTTTATATCTTTGTTTATGGATTCCAAAAGATATAATAACATAAAGCTAGCTATTGGGATAATTGAAGGTATCTTAACCTTTTTTCTAATTTTTTATTTTGTCATCTCAGGGCTTAGTTCTTCCCTCGAAAAATATTTATCTGGATTCATTTCAAATATTTATTTTCAATTTGTATGTTTTGCTGCGATTACTGGTATTGCAATGGGAATATTATTCCTTCCCTTCAGTTACTATTCCGGTTTTTACCTGGAACATAAGTACAAACTTTCGAATCAGACATTCGTGAAGTGGATCTGGGAAAATCTTAAAGGCATGTTAGTCTCCGCCATTATCGGCTTACCTATACTATTATTTTTCTTTTACGTGATTAATAGATATGGCGAATGGTGGTGGCTGCCGCTTGCTATTGGTTTATTCTTCTTTTCAGTAATTCTAGCCAGACTCGTTCCAATTTTTATTCTGCCGATTTTTTATAAAGTGACTCCGCTCGAAAATGAAAGTCTGAGGAGTAAAATAGAAAATTTAGCTAAAAACGCAGGAATGAAAGTTCAGAATATTTATTCATTCAACATGAGCAAGAACACTAAAAAAGCGAATGCCGCATTTACTGGTTTAGGAAAATCGAAAAGAATTTTATTGGGTGACACATTATTACAGGGCTATTCGGAGGATGAAGTTGAGACTGTGATTGCCCATGAACTTGGTCATTACAAGAGGAAGCATATAATTAAAAATCTGTTGATTAGTACCTTTGCAAGTTTCTTTACGCTTTACTTGATAGCAGTACTTTATAATTGGTCATTGCCATGGTTTGGATTCACCAGGCTAGAACAAATTGCTGCTCTTCCAATTCTTACTTTATGGGGAATGATCATTGGTTTGTTCCTCTCACCAATCACAAATATCATTTCCCGTAAATTTGAATATGAAGCAGATGAATATGCTATTGCTTCCACAGATAAAGTAGCCTCGTTCGTTTCAGTACTTGAGAAATTGACCGAGCAAAATTTAGGCGACAAAAATCCTCATCCATTTGTAGAATGGTTTTTCTATAGTCATCCTTCAATTAACAAAAGAATTTCAGCTATTAATAAATTGGTAACAAAAAAGGGAATAGCTTAATTAACAGCAAAAATTTTTTATTATGATATGATTATATCGATAATTAAAATACTGCTAATAGCTTTGTGGACTTTCTTCTGTTCATTGCTGGCATTTTTATTTTTATTATTCGATAGGAGTCTGAAACTATATTTTTGGCTATCTCATTTTTACAGCGGCGGTATTCTCAAAATAAGTTTTGTAAAAGTTGAAAAATCAGGACTTGATAATTTTGACCATGATAAGCCATACATTTTCGTATCAAATCATTCCAGTCAGTATGATATTCCGGTTTTACAGCATTCGATTCCAAATAAAATGGGAATGATATTCAAAAAAGAATTGGCAAAAATTCCTTTTTTCGGATGGCAGTTAAAATTGGGACCTTACGTCATGATTGATAGAAAAAATCCTGAACAAGCATTAAAAAGTATTGAAGAGGCAAAAGAAAAGATCAGCAAAATTGGGATGTCTGTTGTTGTGTTTGCAGAAGGAACAAGAAGTAAAACAGGTGAGGTGCAGCAATTTAAACGAGGTGCATTTTATTTAGCAAGCAGAAGCGGTTACCCTATTATTCCGGTTTCGATTAGCAACTCGATTAAAATAATGCCAAAAGGTAAATTTCGAATAAAAGGCGGAAAAGTGAAAGTTCATTTTAACAAACCGATTCCTACGAATGGGCTATCAAATAAGAAAGATGAACTTGATCTTATGGAAAAAGTTAGAGGAGTCATCATTCAAAATATAATTAAAGATTAATTATGTCAGTTACCAGAAAAGAAGTTGAACATATCGCAAAGCTTGCGCACTTACAATTAAATGAAGCTGAGTTGGAAGATTACACACTTCAGCTAAACAAAATTTTGGAGTACGTTGAAAAGCTGAACGAGCTTGATACGGAAAATGTTAAGCCGCTTTCACATCCAGTTGAAGGGGTAAATGTTTTTCGGGAAGATATTGTAAAACCTTCAGTAGAAAGAGAAGAAGCCCTTAAAAATGCACCTTCAAAGGACGATGAATTTTTCAAAGTACCAAAAGTAATTGGGGGGATTAAGAAAAATATTTTATGATTGTTGGAATAATTCCTGCACGATTTGCCTCAACCCGCTTAATGGGAAAACCGCTAGCAAGTATCGGCGGAAAGCCGATGATTCAGCATACCTATGAGAATTCTCTAAAATCAAAATTGCTAAATAAGGTGGTTGTTGCTGTTGATGATGAAAAAGTTGCTCAGGTGATTAGAGATTTTGGCGGTTTGGCTATCATGACTCCCAAAGAAGTGTTAACGGGTTCTGACAGAATAGCAATTGCGGCAGCGCAAATTGAAGGATTAAAAATTGCAGTCAATATTCAAGGTGATGAACCGTTTATTAAAGGAGAAATGATTGATCAGGCGATTGAACCACTGCTTTTTGATTCTTCGGTGCAAGTAACTACACTGGCAAAGAGAATTGAATCTGCAGATGAGTTAAAATTTCCGTCAATTACTAAGGTTGTTTTTGATTATCAAAACTACGCAATGTACTTTTCGCGGTCACCAATTCCTTTTGTACGTGATGCAAGAACGAATTTAGAGAGACTAACTAAATTCGATATTTACAAGCACATTGGTTTATATGCTTTCAGAATAGAGGCCTTGTTAAGATTTACTTCACTAGAACCGACGGATTTGGAGAAAGCCGAGAAACTTGAGCAATTGCGAATGCTTGAGAATGGAATGAAAATAAAAGTTGTAGAAACAGAATATGAAACTCTCGCTGTTGATACACCTGAAGATTTGGAGCGCGCAAGAAACTATTATTCTCGTTACATAAAACCAAAATTAAAGAAAAAATGAAAATTCCTTCAAAACTTAATCTATCCAATTTGCCAACGCCTGTTCAGGAGATTTCTTTTCATGGGAAGAAATTCTTAATGAAAAGAGACGATTTTAGTGGAATGGAATTATCCGGCAACAAAGTCAGGAAGCTTGAATACATCTTAGCACAAGCTAAAAAAGAAAAAGCGGATGTGGTATTTACTTGCGGTGGTGAGCAATCAAACCATGCAAGGGCAACGGCAATTGCGGCTTTGAAAATTGGGATGAAATCTAAATTATTCCTCTGGGGAACAAATAAAAAAAATGCTGATGGGAATTTGTTTTTGGATACGCTTGCCGGATGTGAAATCTCTTTTCTAAACAAAGAAGATTACTCTCGTGTAAATGAAATAATGTTTGAAGAAAGAAAAAAGTATCTCCAAAAGGGGAAAAAAGTCTATGTCATTCCGGAAGGCGGATCAACTACGCTGGGAATATGGGGTTACATTTCTTTCATGCAAGAACTAAGTAAACAGATTGATTTAAAAAGTATAGATGGCATTCTAACTGCTGCCGGAAGCGGCGGAACCGCTGCCGGACTTATGCTTGGATCATCTTTGCTAAAATTAAATTTAAAAATTTATGCAGTTAATGTATTCTACTCAGAGAAAGTTATAAGAAATAAGATCATTCAACTTGCTGAAGCTGGAAATTTAGATTACAAATTAAATCTAGAGGTAAAAGAGGAAAGTCTTATTGTTCTTGATGGATATTCCAGAGAAGGATATAAAAATATTTCTTTGACCAAAATAAAATTGTTAAAATCGTTCTTTCGTGGGACTGGGATTTTACTTGACCCGGTATATACCGGAAAAGCTTTTACAGCTTTTAATGACAATTTCCTTGGAAACCGCAAGGAAAAAGTATTATTTCTTCACACAGGAGGTATTTTTGGGGCTTTTGGCCGACGAAAAGAATATTTAACGGCTTGAGCTGATAACTGGAAACACCCAATTAAAATTCTGAAAATGTTGTCTTAATCCTTAATTAAATTTATTTTTGAGTATGAGTTGTATCTTTTGTGACATTGTAAACGGAATCGAGAAAGCTGAACTTCTTTTCGAAGATGAATCCACAATTTCTTTTCTTGATATTCGTCCTCTTAATTTCGGCCATTCTTTAGTCATACCTAAAAAACATTACGAAAACTTTTACAGTGTGGCTGATAAGGATCTTCATTCAGTCATTAAGGCGACTCAATTTTTAACCAATGCCATAAAATCCAGTTTAAATCCGGATGGGATAAATATTATTTCTAATAATGGAAGCTCAGCAGGGCAAACAATCTATCATTTTCATTTCCATATCATCCCCAGATTTAAGAGCGACCATTTCACATTCAGACCTCAATTCAAAGATTACACTGAAGGATTGATGAAAGAATTTGCTGATAAAATTCGTGTGGCAATAAATTCTTCCAGGTAAAATAAATGGATAAAAAAATTAGAGTTTTAGTAGCAAAAGCGGGTTTGGACGGGCATGATCGGGGAGCCAAGGTTATTGCGGCTGCACTGCGAGATGCCGGAATGGAAGTGATTTACACAGGCCTTAGGCAAACGCCCGAAATGATTGTTGAAGCAGCTTTACAGGAAGATGTAGATGTTATCGGCATTAGTATTTTATCCGGTGCGCACATGACGATTCTTCCCAAGATAAAAAAACTTATGAATGAAAAAGGATTGAATGATATTCTCCTGACTGGCGGAGGAATTATTCCTGAGGAAGATATTAATGAACTTAAAAAAATTGGGGTTGGGGAGTTATTCACACCCGGTGCCCGCACTACAGATATTGCTGATTACATAAAAACCTGGCGGAAGGAAAATCCGCGCGAATAGTATAGTTTTTGACTTTATTGTTGCTTATTAGCTATTTTCAAAACATAAAATAGTTCTACTCCGAGGGAGTTAAAAATGGAGATAAGTTACAGAGACTTGCTGGATAAAATACTGAACACTCTCCCGAAGCAGAAATGTTATAACTAAACATTTTAACAATTGGAGGGTTTATGAAAAACGTTATTTCTTTTCTGATCATTCCACTTTTACTATTTACCAATCTGTACTCACAAACTGTTACATGGACTGAAACACAACCTGCTGGGAACGTTGATCGGACTTGGTCGGGAGCCGATATGAGTTCAAGTGGTAGTATTCAGTTAGTTCGTGCATACGGTGGCAGAATTTATATTTCAGTAAATGGTGGAGCCAGTTGGACTGAAACACAACCTGCAGGAAACACGGATAAACCATGGTACTGTTCTTCAATTAGTTCAGACGGTTCAATAATAATTGCTGGAGCTTATGGCGGGAGACTCTATATTTCAACGAATAGCGGTAATAATTGGGTGGAAACACAACCTATTGGGAATATTGATAAATACTGGATTTGCAGTTCTGTAAGTTCAAATGGGTCCATAATTATTTCGGGGACAGGTTCAGGAACGGGTAGGCTATATATATCAACTAATAGTGGAAGTAGTTGGATTGAAACACAACCTGTAGGAAATGTTTCCAGAAGCTGGGTATTTACTTCAATGAATTCAGATGGATCTATGATTATTGCTGGAGCTTGGGGCAGTAGGATTTATCTTTCTACAGATGTTGGAGATAGCTGGACTGAAACACAGCCTGCGGGGAATTCTGATAAAAATTGGAGATGTACGGCAATGAATTCAGATGGATCTAGAATAGTTGCCGGAGTATCTGGTGGGAGACTTTATTTGTCAACAAACAGCGGAAGCAGTTGGAGTGAAACACAACCAGCTGGAAATATGGATAAGAGTTGGTTTTGCACATCAATGAATTCAGACGGGTCCATAATTATTGCTGGAGAAAATGGTGGGAGACTTTATATTTCAACCAATAGCGGAACTAATTGGACCGAAACACAGCCTGCAGGAAATTCTGACAAAAATTGGAGAGCTACTTCTGTAAATTCAGATGGTACAAAGGCAATCGTAGGTGTCTACAATGGGAGATTGTACGTGAATGATGGGCCTGTTCCAGTTGAATTATCATCTTTCGAATCAAAAATTTTAGGTAAAAGTGTTTTCCTAACGTGGCAAACGACAACAGAAATTAAAAATTTTGGGTTTAATATTGATCGATTAGAAGTGAAATCAGGAGAAGCGAATCTGCAATGGACCAAGATTGGTTTTGTAAATGGACATGGGAATAGCAATTCACCCAAGAATTACTGTTTTAAAGATGAAAATATTAAAAATGGAAAATTCAAATACCGATTAAAACAAATTGATACCGATGGAACATTTAAATACAGCAAAGAAATAGAAATAGAAATCAAGTTACCAAATCAATATTTACTATCTCAGAACTATCCTAATCCTTTCAATCCAACAACCACAATAGGATTTGGAATACCAGAAAAAGGTGATGTGAAGTTATCCGTGCTAAATATTCTTGGAGAGGAAATAAAAGTGTTACTCAATGAAGAAAAAGAAGCGGGATATCACTCAATAGATTTCAATGCAAGTGATTTACCGAGTGGAGTTTATTTCTACAGATTACAAAGTGGAAATTTTATTTCAACACGTAAAATGTTATTGCTGAAATAATAAACAACCTCACCCTGTTTCCCTCTCCTTAGCAAGGAGAGGGAAACAGAGCCTGCCCCGAATTTATTTCGGGGGTGAGTTAAACAGATCACTTGCGTATAGAATTCAGAGCTTGTTCAATATCCCAAATAATATCATTGTAGTTCTCAACACCAATCGAAAGACGTACCATTTTTTCAGTAATTGAAAGATCTTTTTTATGATTTTCTCCTACGTCAACATGTGTCATAGTTGCAGGATGTTCAGCCAAGCTCTCTGTACTGCCAAGACTAACAGCAAGCTTTATCAGCTTCAGAGAATTTAAGAATTGGAAAGCTTCTTTTTCTCCGCCAGCAACATCAAATGAAATCATTGCACCATTACTTAAGCACTGCCGCTTCAAAATATTATACTGTTCTCCATCTTTTGGGGATATATTCCCGAGATAATAAACCTTTTCTACTTTAAGATGATGATTTAAGAAATCTGCAACTTTCTCAGCATTGAATGCTTGAATATCCATTCTTGCCTTTAAAGTTTCCAAGCTTCTTAGCAAAAGCCATCCCGTCCAAGGCCCCGCCATACAGCCCAAAAATGTTCTGAGAATTTTCACTCTTTCAATAAGTACTTTTGAACCCAAGCAAGCTCCGGCGATAACGTCACTATGGCCGCCGATATATTTTGTGGCTGAATAAAGAACAAAATCGGCTCCATGTTTTAATGGATGCTGCCAAAGCGGCCCCATGTATGTGTTATCTACGGCTAGATATACTTCCTTTTCTGGGGTGGAAAAATCCCTCGCAATTTCCTTGCTGCACTCAATATCTATTAAATCGTTTGTAGGATTGGCGGGAGTCTCGATGTAAATCATTGCTAACTTATCTGCCATTCCTGTTGCTTTGACTATATTCGTCACTTCCTCACGGCCTTGCCCAACCTTAAAACTTGCAACGTGAATATCAAACTTCGGGAGAATTTTGTGAATAAAGTGATCAGTACCGCCATAAAGAGGTAAGCTGCACAAAAGTAAGTCACCGGGTTTTAAGAATTCAAGCAGCATTGTAGAAATCGCAGACATGCCGCTTTCAAAGACCGCGCAATCTTCTGCTTCATCCCAAAGTGTAAGCCGATTTTCCAGTATTTCGAGATCGGGATTGTTAATTCTGCTATATATTAAACCAATCTCCTCACCGACTTTTTTCTCTCGAAGTCCGTAAGCGACTTCAAAAAACGCTTTGCCTTCTTCAGCACTCTTAAATACAAAGGTTGATGTTTGAAAAATTGGACTTTTGATGGCGCCTTCAGATAGTTCTGGTTTGTAGCCATAAGACATCATCAAACTTTCTGGTTTCATTTTGGTTTTATCTACGTTTGCCATTTTATTTGTGTGTATTTGTGATGGATGGGGTTTATTATTTTAAGTATTTTCGGCTGGAGAAAATCAGTGTAAATACTTATTCAAAAATAAAGAGTATTAGATAGATATGCCAGATTTTCACCGAAAAGAAGTTACCGCTAAATCTGGCATATCTAAATATTTAAACAAAAAAGCCGCTCAATTGAGCGGCTTTATAATAATCTAGTATTAATTTTTAATTACCAAAAACATTTATCACACCATTAATGTGCTTTCCCGAATTAGTTATTTGTCCCTGTCCATTAACAACACCTTGATGGCAATTGACGCAGCTATTCAATCCGCCAAAATCAACATGCCCGGTCGGAGGAAGCCCGTGACAGCTTCCACATTGTGCTTCGCTGCCATCAACTTTATTCCAAATTAAGCTGCTGTTGTTTCCTTCCATTTTATCGGACGAGTACGCAAATTGATTGGCGATTGGAGCATCCGCTTTATTGAATGCAAAATTACCATGGCAATAAGTATTTGCACACGTTAGGGTGGAATAATTATAGCTAGCATTACCGGCAACATTAAATATTGCTAATCCTTTGAAGTTTAATTCTGCAGGCAAATTTCCATCTAAATGTCCAAAAGATTCAAGTGACTGGGGAACAGAATGACATGATTCACACTCAACCGAATTGCCAATTGAATTTGAATAAAGATGTTTATCATG
>JBGSOQ010000178.1:0-35883 GCA_041739035.1 Ignavibacteriaceae bacterium
TTCCCAAGCTGGATGTCGCGGGTTCGAGACCCGTCGCTCGCTCTAAAGATTTTTGGATAATTAGATTATTTATCCAATATTTGAATTACAAATTTAAATCTGGGGGCTTAGCTCAGTTGGTTTAGAGCATCTGCCTTACAACAACAATATCTGTTTTTCCCTTTCTTACATCATCAAAAAGTTTATTATAAATAAACTCGATCTGATCTAGCTCCAGATGCATAATCAATATATTCTTTAATGACTCTTAGCTTTCTTGCTTTAGCGTACTCCCTAAGATCAGTAAGCTGCATATCTACATTCTGTTCTTTTGTAGAAACTCGTGCATAAATAATTACTCGTTTCATAATTTCTCCTAATGTTTATTCTTTTAGTTCTTTTACCATAAAAAGAATCCATTCCAAAAAACTAAAGTTTTATGGAAAGCAAATGAGCCAATGTTAATTGTTAAGAATTTATAAGTTTAAGAATTAGAAAATTGAAGCGGTTTTATGGAAAGAAACTAATTTATTGAGATTAGGTTTTTATTTATTTTTTAATTTAATTGATGATAGGCGACTGTAAAAATATCAATCAACTAATATTGAGATGGGATCTTCAGCAAGAATATTAAAATTTCGTAATGATGTTAAGCATTTTTTTAATTACGGATTAAAATCTGTTTCTGCTCACTATTTAATCAATCAACACATCTCCCTTGATGGGTCTTACTTAGTAATTCGCAGCATATCGGGAGGTCAAAAAAGCTTTAACATAAGTAGTTTCAAGAGGATTTCTTTAATTGGAGCAGGGAAAGCCAGTGCCGTAATGGGTGAAGCATTGGAAAACATTTTCGGCAATGTGTTCAATGATAGCTGTATTCTAACTAAATACGGTTTTAGTAGAAAATTAAAATACTATCAGTGCACTGAAGCTGGTCACCCACTACCCGATAAAAATGGACTTCTTGGTTCACAGAAAATTATCGAAATTTGTCAAAATGCGGGTGATGGTGATTTAGTGATCAATCTTCTATCTGGTGGTGCTTCTTCGCTTTTAATCTCTCCAGCTGAAGGAATAACGCTTGAAGATAAGATAAGAACAGCAAATTTATTATTAAACGCTGGCGCCGATATATTTGAACTTAACACTGTACGGAAGCATCTTTCATGCATTAAAGGAGGAAATCTAGCCAGACAAGCTTTTTCGGCTACAATAATAAATTTAGTTATTTCTGATGTTATTGGAGATGATTTAAGTGTAATTGGCTCTGGCCCTTTTTCCCCCGACTCAAGCACGTTTAGTGATTGCTTAAGAATCTTTAATAAGTACAGTTTATTTAATGAAATGCCTGACAATGTAAAATTTAGAATTATTAACGGTACAAGTCATAAGATCGAAGAAACACCAAAGGGTGGAGAAAAATTTTTTAGTGATATTCACAATTTCATAATTGGAAATAATTCAATCGCTTTGAATAAGATAAAAACAGAAGCAGAACGAATAGGTTATGAAGCTGAGATTATTACTCAAGATCTTCAAGGAGAAGCTAAGGCTACAGGCAAGCAAATTGTCCAAAAAATCTTTACGAGAGAAAAACCCGCTCTTAATCAATACAAACCTAAGTGCTTTATCTTTGGCGGTGAGACTTATGTAAAGGTGAAAGGAACTGGGAAAGGAGGTAGAAATCAAGAACTAGCGCTTGCGGCAGCTTTGGAGTGTCAGGGAGAGCATGATTTTTTGTTATTGAGTGGCGGAACTGATGGAAATGATGGTCCAACAGATTCTGCTGGTGCAATCTGCGACAATCATACTATCTCTCGGGCAAATCAGCTGAATATAAATGCTGAAAGTATGCTGGAAGAAAATGATTCATATAATTTTTTCAAACCGCTTGGTGATCTCTTAATAACCGGTCCAACAAGTACAAATGTGATGGATATTCAAATAGTAATTACAGATTAGCTAAAAAATAGTTTCGATTATCTCAATGAAAATCTCCTATTTCAGAATGAATATTGATTCTATATCAAAGAGTGCGAAAAGTAACAGTATCATTACAACGACAATTATTAGAGATGAAACCTTTAAGCTCCAACCAAACTTAACCATATCTGCTACTGAAATTCTACCACTTCCGAAAATTACGGCGTTAGGTGGTGTTCCGACTGGCATCATAAATGCCATCGAACTGATTATAGTAGCTGGAATCATCAAATATAGCGGATGAATATTTTGAGCAATTGCCCATGCTGCTAAAACAGGTAAAAACATTTGAACGGTAGCGATGTTGGAAACGAATTCGGTGACGAGTGTAACAAAAAGACATGATAGAATGATTGTCATATACAAAGGCATGTGTCCCATCAAATTAAATTGATCAGCAAAATATTTAGTCAAACCGCTTGCAGTAAAACCATCGGCTACTGCAAAACCACCTCCGAAAAGTAGTATAGCCGTCCACGGTAAATCACGTATTGCAGAACCTTCAAGTATCGCTTTTGCTTTACCATTTTTGCTGGGCCAGATAAATAATACAATTGCCATTGTAACTGCTACAGTTGAATCATCGACAAGTGTAAAAGCCGATGTAAGATTTGACCACCCCGGTACAAAAAAATTTCCAATAATAATATCCTTTCGAAAAATCCACATCAATGCCATCAAACTTCCCATTGTAACAACAATTTTTTCTTCATAGGACATTTTGCCCAAAGCATCTAATTCCTTTTTGATAATACCTGTATCGATGGTTAAGTTTTTATTTATCCTTGCTACCCAATTCACAATTATATACCATGAAGTAAAAAGCACCACAATTGAAATTGGTAATCCGAAAATAAACCATTGGCTGAAAGTTATTGGTTCAACGCCGGAGAATATTGATGAGTATATCTTTGCAAATGCCAAATTTGTTGGTGTACCTATCAAGGTTGCCGTTCCGCCGATAGATGTACCATACGCTATGCTGACAAGAAGTGCAATACTTAATTTGTGGGCTGTTGACTTATCAAACTCTTCTTCTAGTTTAATTATAATCGCCATTCCGATGGGAAGCATCATAACAGCACAAGCTGTATTTGAAATCCACATTGATAGGAATGCCGCGGCAACCATAAAACCAAGGATTAACTTCCTCGGATCTTTACCAATTGCATATATAATTTTAAGTGCTATCCTTCTATGAAGATTCCACTTTTCCATTGCAAGCGCCACTAAAAACCCGCCGATGTATAATAATATAATTGAATTCATATATGCGCTGGCTGTATCCTCGGGTTTACTGATTCCGGATAGAGGGAAAAATACAAGAGGGAGAAATGAAGTTATTGCAAGTGGAATTGCTTCTGTTACCCACCATGTTGCCATCAATACAACAACGCTAAGCATTTTACCAAGCAGCAGATTATTAGGATCAGGTCTGAAGAAAATAAATGTTAGTAAGAATAAAATGAAACCAAGGTATAAACCTGCTACCTGAATCCTCTTACGATTTCTCATAAACTTTCAATTAATTGATTCGCAATTTTTATGTTTTCAGCTTTAATTTCCTCGGCAAACGAAATTTCACTTACTGTTTTCGCTTTTTCAATTTCAAAATTTTTCAAATACACCCGCTTGATATGTTCTGATTCTACCCCGATAATTTTGAAAGCAGTGCCCTGAACTTCTCTGCAAGTTATATTACTTACAAAAAAGTTATTAAACTTTGTCGGGAAAATATTTCCTCGATACCCATGATAGTCCATTCTAAATTCAAATAGCTCCTCGGCACATGTTCCAACTTTTATATTCTTAATATAAATTCTCTCAACTTGTCCTCCCCTATCAAGATTACATTTAAAGTTAATTGCACAACTTGAATTAGGAATTTCATTATCATAAACAAAAACATTCCTTACGCCGCCGGACATTTCCGAACCAATACAGAATCCGTTCACCCCGGAAGTCAGTTTATTATTCCGAATAATTATATTTTCTGATGATGGTCGAATCCACGCATCCTGATCACGTCCTGCTTTAATAGAAATTGCATCATCATTGGTATCAACAATACAATTCTCAATTAGAACATCAGTACATGAATCTGGATCAATTCCGTCATCATTTGTAGTTCCATTTTGAATATTAAGGTTCCGTATAATAACATTTTTACAGAATACGGGATGCACATTCCAAAAAGGACTATTGCGAAGAGTTATACCTTCAATTAGCACATTTTCGCATTCTATAAATTCGATGGATGTTGGACGTAAGTAATGGTCTTTTCCATCACCATGTCCATCATCTTTACCATCATCATCAAGGTCAAGAAAGCCATTACCGAATACTCTAGTAGTAATTTCTGTAACATCATTTCCATTTTGTCGTAAGACTTTTTTATCCGGCTCTTGATTTTTTCCGCTTAGATCGTTTTTCCACTTAAACCAGCCAAGCTTAGTTTGTCCATCGATTATACCATTACCAGTCACTGCTAGATTTTTTTGTTGATATGCATAAATGAGAGGTGAATAATTATAACAAAGTGTTCCTTCCCATCTCACAAGAACTAATGGTGTAAAATCTTTGGGATTAACACCGAATTTAATTATTGCCCCTTCTTCAAGATGTAGATTCACATTACTTAGCAGATGAATTGGTCCATTAGAAATATATTCACCCATTGGAACAATAACTATTCCGCCTCCACGGTTATTGCATTCTTTAATTGCTGTGTTTATCGCAGTCTGAAAACTTTTTTCCTCAAAAGTATTTTCCAAATAATCCAGCACATTTAAGGTTTGCTGACTGAATGCGGGATCTTTTATTCTTGCCAGAATATCATTGACTTTTTGCCATCCCGCTTCATTTAACGATGGAGCTTGCTGGATAAAATTTTGGGAAGAGCATGAAAAGACAAAGGAAATAATTATCAGTGATAAGAAATATTTTATTGTCTTCAATGATATTTTATAGTTTGTTTTCATATACATTTAATCAATTTTCAAATTTTATTTCAATATTTCTGAAAATAATTTCAGTTGCCTCAGCTTGTAAACCTATTCTGCCTTTAGTTAAAGATTTAACATGCTGAGGATTATCGGGTGGTATATACCTAATATTCCAGAGTTTAGCAGAAAGCTTATTGTTTATGTAAAAAACCGCACTGTTTTCCTTAACCCAAATCTCAACCTTATTCCATCCATCTGAGTTGTCAAGATGCTTCAAATTCATCAAGCGCATACTCGTTTGATTCCCGCCATAGTCAAAGGCATTTCCATTTTCAGAAAAGCGAGGAAATGATCTTTTGGATTGAGAATCAACTATAAATGAATCAATTGTAGTTGTGAACCAAACATAATTTTGAGCATAGATATCACCTGCACTTCCTTCCATTATTTGGCATTCGGTACAAGTAGGCCAGAAACCCCACGGTTCTTGCATGTGAAAAAACAACCCGGAATTTTTATTCTTATTTATTCTCTGAGCGAATTTTTTATCACCCCATTTATACTCTAATCTTAGTCGATAATTTGAATACTCTTCGTTTGTATAAAGAAACCCTTCCTGAACTACCGAGTCTGTCGGATGGTCCTTATACAAATGTAAATAACCGTCTATAATCTGAAATACTTTCTTAGGATCCTCATTCACCAAGTAAGGTTTTTCCTTCTTATTTGTACTCAGGAATGTACTCCAGCCCTCAAAATCTTTTCCATTAAATAATTTTTGCCAAGAGGTATCGCTGGGATGAACCTGGGAGTATAAATTAGCAAAGGCAAACAAAGTTATGAACATGAATTGAATTGTTCCCCTAACTATATCTTTAAATTTTATCACAGCTTTTTTCATTATGTGTATTATTTATTTAGTTTATTCTTATGCATTTCTGCTTCATTAACAATTAAACCCAAACCTGGGGAAGTTGGTATAATCAAATAACCATTCTCGAATTGCAATTGATTCTCAAATAATTTTGCAAGATTCATTTCAGGTCTGGCACCTGCATATTCTTGAACCCTCGCAGCATTGGGAATTGAGGCTACTAACTGCAAACTCATCGCTGTTGCAAGTGTCGGACGAGTATTATGTGTCATAATAAACTTATCAAAAGCATGAGCCATGTATGCTATTTTTCTGCATTCAGAAAATCCACCGCCTTTAATAACGTCTGAATTTATGAAATCAGCTTTCCCAACTATCATTAAATCTCTTATTTGAAAACGATTAAACTCATGCTCCCCAGCCATTACAGGTATATCAATGGCTTCAACCACTTGACGCAATCCTTCATAATCATGATATGAAACCGGTTCTTCAATTGATGCAATATTAAAATGTTCGATCAGTTTCTTCGTTAAGGTAATGGCTTTTGCAGGAGTGAACCCATTATTATAATCCACAAAAATCTCGATATCATCGCCAACTGCTTTACGAATTGCTTTTATCACTTCGAAAGTATCATCGGGATCGGGATCAATATTTAACTGTCTTATCTGCATTCTTGCCTTGATAGTTTTGTAACCTTGAGATACAAAATCCAATCCGGTTTTTGCCATTGCTTCGGGACCTTTCCGTGTCTTCAGATTATCCCCGCGACCAAAACTTCCGTATACCCGAATCTTCTCCTTATAGAATCCTCCAGAAATTCTATGAATGGGCATTTTCAACAATTTACCCTTCAAATCCCAAATTGCATTATCAACTCCGGCAATAGCGCCTGGCAACAAACCTGTGTTTCCTGCATCTTCCCCCTTAAAATACATCTGATGCCACAAATACTCAGAGTCAAACGGATCGTGACCAATAACTATTGGTTTGCAGATCTCCTCAATCACTGCTGAAGTCAATTTGGGGTAGTCATGATCTGCTTCTCCCCAACCGCTTATTCCCTCGCTAGAAGTAACCTTAACAAAGGTAGCATTTTTGAATACGAAAGTTTCTAAATCTTTAATAGTTACTCCTGAATCTCCACTAAAAAATTTATCTGATTGATTTGCATTTACCAAACCTGCATTAGTTGATAATGCAAAAGCTGAAAGTACTGATGTTCTTAAAAAATCTTTTCTTTTCATTTCTTCACTTTCTCTTTTATGACTTTTTATTATTCGATTTACCTATGGTTTTATGTCAATCGAAGATTCTGATTTTTTATTTTATTCGCTCTATCTTCTTCTAAGATAATTCGACAGGTTTAGCTTGATTTATAAAATCCGGATTAATTTCAATTCCCAGTCCAGGCCCGGTTGGAACTTTCATTTTTCCATCCACAACTTTCAATGATGATGTTGAGCAAATGAAAGGGACTTTATCATCATCACCTTTAAATTCTTGGTGAAGCCCACAATTTGGAATAAAAGATGCGAAGTGAAGAACATATAAGTATCCTAGACCATTACCTGACATATGGGGAGTACAATTTATTCCAGCTGCTTGTGCCATTTTTGCAACTTTAACAGAACGTATTAATCCT
Source organism: Ignavibacteriaceae bacterium (assembly GCA_041739035.1). Taxonomy (GTDB): domain Bacteria; phylum Bacteroidota; class Ignavibacteria; order Ignavibacteriales; family Ignavibacteriaceae; genus XYD12-FULL-36-8. The sequence goes on from JBGSOQ010000178.1 coordinate 7,433, forward strand.
CCGAAGTAAAGTAAGTCCGGTTGAACAGTCTGAATTACATCGTGTTCGATCATCCATCTAAACATTCTTAAACTTGCTTCTTCTTCACCACCAGCTATTTTTATTTGAAGTTGATCAGCCACTATTTTTGTTTCTTCATAATGATCAAACGGACAAGGTTCTTCAAAAAATCCATATTTATACTCCTCCATTAACTTTCCTATTTTCACTGCGGTAGGAACATCATAGGAACCGTTTGCATCGGCATAAATTGTAAAGTCCTCTCCGAAAGTTTTTCGAACCAAAGGAATTAACGCTAAATCTCTTTTTGTTGAATCATCGTCATAACGCATTCTAGCACCAAGTCTGAATTTTAAAGCTTTCGCTCCAATCGGCTCAGTAATCTTTTTTAAATATTTTATTTCTTCATCCGGTTTGTTTCCTCTTTTCTCACTTGCCCGATAAACATCAATTTCTTTTCTTAATACTCCACCGAAAAAATCTCCAACAGATCTTTTCGCAACTTTCCCGAGAAGGTCGAGGATAGCGAATTCCAGGCAGGCTACCGGTATCCAGAATAGTAATCCTTGCTTTTTATAATTACTATCGAACAAATAAACATCTTCCAGCAAAGTTTCTATATCACGAGCATCTTTCCCCCAAAAAAAAGGTTTTACGTATTTAAGAAAAACGGGCCACAATGCATCCATAAATTTGGGATGAGCCACTGCATAACCTTCGGCTCCCTCTTTTGATTTTACAATAACTATATACACCTTATTATTTTTTATCAGTTTGATTGAATCAATAATAATGGGATCTTTCAGCAAGCTTTTATCGAACACATTTTGATATACCTTTTCAGGTATCTCAATTTTTTTTGATAATCTTTTCTTAGAGGTAATCGCGAAACCGGGAAGATTTGCAGCTGTACCTATTAGTGCACAATTCCTAATAAAGCTTCTTCTTTTCATTTTATTTCACTGAATAATTTATTTTTATTTCGTCAGTTACGTTAGTATTTTCTTGCGTTCCGATTGCTTTTAATGAATTGCTGCCTGCTACAAACTGAACCTGCCAGTTAAATTTTCGTTCTTTCTTACCAAGACTTTTTCCGTTTAAAAATAATTCAACTGATTCGCAATTTGAAAACACTTTAATAGTTTTCATTTCGGCTATAGCACCAATTTTTTCAGGCCAAGAATGGGATACGATATAAACCATTGGTTTTTCAGTCCACTTGCTTTGATATAAGTAAAAAACATCTTTCGGGCTTCGATCCCATGTAGCAAGTCCTTTTTGATTTATATGCTTAATGTTTCCTTGTTTTTCTTCTGAAGCAAAGTCAAACATGTTCCATACACATGCCCCGGCAATCCACGATCTGTCTTCTAGCTGTTCAAGCATTGATCGATGATACATAACTTGCCATTCCTCCGTGAAATCCGAAGGATCAGGAGTTTCTTTATGATAGCCTTTTTTTGAACCAGCACCGTATTCGGATATTAATGTCAATTGATTCGGATCTAGTGCTTTCTGCTCATCCATAAATTTTCCAAAGTCCTCAAATACTCCATAGTACCAGCCAAAATATCTATTCCATCCTCTGATATCTATAATTTTCAAAATACCTGTACCTAAATCTCTCATTTGAGCCTGAGTCGTATATCTGTTGGAATCTAATTTTTTTGCGAGTCCATTCAATTCTAAACATAAATCATAATTCCAGGAAAGATCATCTGGTGGTTGACTTCTCTCCGTCTCATTCATTAATCCCCATACAATTATTGACGGATGGTTGTAATGCTGCGTAATCATTTCATAAAGCATTTGCTTAGCGTTATTCTTAAAGTTCTCTCGTCCCACAGAAGTTACAACTGGTATTTCCTCCCACACGAGCAGACCAAGTGAATCACATGCATCAAGAACAGATTTATCCTGCTGGTAATGCGCCATACGTACAAAGTTGGCACCCATTGATTTGATCATTATTATATCTTCAAGATGCTGTTCATTCGAAAGCGCCCATCCAAAACCCGCGCGGTCCTGATGACGATTCACTCCTTTCAACCTCAAATGTTTGCCATTCAGAAAAAAACCTTTCTCAGCATCAAACCTGAAAAACCGAAAACCGAACTTGTCCGTTACTTCATCTACTGTCTTTTCGTCAGATAGCAGTTCTGCTTTAATTTTATATAGTACGGGATTGTCTGGATTCCACAACTTTGGTTTTTCTATAGTTGTAAAATCAAATTCATACTTTTCTTGATTGGTTGACGGATTAAATATTTCTTGATTTTTTATTTCCAACAATTTCCCATTTGGATCGTATATTGAAAATCTAAGAGACAAATTTCGGAAGTTGGATTTATTGTTAAGTGAAGTAGAAATTTTAACCTTTGCGACATTTGAAGAAACATCGGGAGTTTGAATTAATAATTGCTCAATAAAAACTTTATCAGTTTTAACGAGATAAACATCCCGATAGATTCCGCCATACATTGTATAATCAGCTCTTTGAGGGGGAATATCATAATGATAGCTATTATCAACCTTAACAGAAATTAAATTGATGTCATTAAATTTGACAAAATCTGTAATCTCAAATTTAAATTCAGAATAACCACCAATGTGCTTTCCAACAAATTTTCCATTAACATAAACTTCTGCAACAGCATTTGCCGCTTCAAAATGAATATGTATCCTTTTATTACTTTCAGCTTCATTTAGTTTGATCCACTTGCGGTACCACCCAGCTCCTCGATAATAGTAATAGGCGATATCCCAGCCATCATCAACCCCGCGTTTATCATATGAATCATCAACATTCCATGTGTGAGGAATGTTTACACGCTGCCAATCCTTCTCGTCAATATTTTGTTCAGTTGCGAATGGTATTTCTCCTTTATGAAATATCCATCCATTGTTGATGCATTCAATTGATCTCGTCTGTGTAATTATCGGAATTGCGGCAAGCAGAAAAATTACTATTGTATTATATCTAATTCTCATTGCATCCTCTAAGGTAAGTAGGGGGGATTGGTTGAGCCAATCCGCATAAATTTTGCTTCGTTATCTTTTAGATGGAAACTGAATTTCATTTCCTTCCCCAAATACTTTTCAGGAATAGTGATGAATACATCCTGATCTTTATCAGCAGCAGTGAATAAAACCACTTCATCAGGCCGTCGAAAGCAAATTACAAAAGCATTAGACACAACATCAGTTAGAATATCTTTGTGAACGCGTGACCTAAAATTGCAATACTTCAAATCAGAACGATTGGTAAATAAAATACCATTCCAAAACACGAATTGTACTTCACTGCCGCCTGCTTCAAATCCCTTTCCAGCAAACCATGTCCAATTAGGCGGAAGAATTGGATCAAGGGTTAATTGACCGTCTTGATATTCGAAACGCAAGTACTCAATTTCTTGGACATTTTCCCCTTCCATTTTCTTATTTGCACCTGAATCTGGAGAAATGAACACAGATTTATTTTCACTGCCTGCTCCAATAATTATGGGTAGAACCAAAAATGCAAGAACTAATTTTAATTTTTGTTTGAACATATTTACACCCCATCAATAAAATATTTTTTATATAAAAAATTTATTTGTTCAATCTCTATTTCTTCAAGTTGGATTGAGCCTGCTGCGGCATTTTTTATTGCTTGTTCAACCGTTCTTGTTCCAAGTAAAACATGTGTTATACCAGGATATTCAAAAGTCCATGCTGCCGCTATTTGACTAATGTCTGCGTTATATCTTTCACAGATAGGCAGCCACTCGGTTAACATTTTATTTGTCTTCAAAATATTTTCGTTACTAAAAAGCGGATTTTGATTACGTACATCCCCGTTAGCAAATTTTTGACCCGCTTTAATTTTTCCGGTTAGTAAACCTTGTGCCAATGGAGAATAAGCAAGTAGGGCAAGGTTATTTTCTTTACAATATTTAATCTTTCCCGCTTTTTCATTATCACGCTGAAATAAATTAAATTTTTCCTGGGCAGATTGAATAACACCATATTGTTTCATCTGCTCAACCGTAGCATTTGAGACTCCAATCGCACGAATTTTTCCTTCCTCTTTTAACTCAGTAAGTTCTGCCATCGTATCTTCAATAGGCGTTGTTGAATCCTGCCAATGCGTTTGATAAAGATCGATGTAGTCGGTCTGCAATCTTCTTAAACTAAGTTCTATCTCCAATCGAATAGATTTTGGATTCAAGTATTTATAAACCGATGTTTCGGTTTTTTCTTTTGAAACTCCGAAGTTGGTACCATAAAAGTGGAGTTCTCCTTTGGATTCCTGCAGATCCCAACGCAATCCGCATTTAGTTGCAATAATTACATCACTTCTTTTTTCTCTCACCGCTTTCCCTATGATTTCCTCTGATAAACCGTAACCGTAAATTGGTGCAGTATCAATAAAGTTCATACCATTATCAATTGCAGCATGAATAGCTTCAATCGAGATTTTTTCATCGGCTCCACCCCACATCCAGCCACCGATTGCCCAAGCACCAAATGCAACTACTGGAGCTTTAATACCCGAATTTCCAATTTCTCTGTACTTCATTCAGTTACCTGATTATAAAAATTCAATATCTTTTTTAAATTTTTAAAGATTCTTACTCTGCTCATTTTTTTAATTGTGAAGCGCTATCCTCGTCTAAAAACAGACAGATGTCTTTGTGCAATCTTAAAATGGATGCCGGTATGTCTGGAGAAATGTCTTCATATAAAGTTCTTCTCACAGCTTCTGCTTTTCTACCATCAAGAACAGTGCAGATAATAGACCTCGACTTCATGATTTGTTTGATTGACATACTAATGGCAGATTTGGGAACACTTTCGATATCAGAAAACCATCCTTCTCCCAATTGCTGCAAACGGCACTTATCATCGAGCTGAACGGTTATATATGGCTTTTCAATTTCAAAATCTACGGGAGGGTCGTTGAAGGCAAGATGTCCATTCTCACCAATACCTATAAATGCAACATCAATGGGATGCTGCTCTATTATTTTACTTAATCTATCACATTCACTTACTGGTTCAGCATTTCCATTAATAAAAAAGAAGTTATTAACCTTTACTTTTTCTGAAAATCTTTCTTTCAAATATCTCCTAAACGAAGCTGGATGTGATTCACTCAGACCAATATATTCATCTAAATGAAAACAAGTAACCTTACTCCAATCTAAATTTTCTTTTACCAGGTTTCCGAGCATCTCAAACTGTGATGCACCGGTAGCTAAAATTATATTTGCTTTATCTCTGAGATTTATTGCATCGCGGATTTTATCAGCACCAATTTTTGCAGCTATTGATCCTAATTCTGATTTCGAATCTTTAATTATAATTTTCATGGTAATAATTCCATATTCTTTTATTGATTATTAATCATATTTTCCCGAAACCTACATTATTCCGCCTGCAATATGTCTCATGAAATAGTTATAAATATTGTTTTCTTCATATCTATTTCACAAAGAAATAATCAATTAATCTTTTCAATGTTAATGCTGAATAGGTACTCACCTTTTATTTTTACACTTACTCTCGTACCTTCATTTTTATTTTCAAACTGCTTTTCAGAAACAACATTTTTGAATTCATCAAACACTTTCAGTAAATACTGACCTTTCTGTAAATTCCATAAACGGATTGTCGGTTCGATGTCCTCAGAGGAGTGATAAAACATTAAAAGACTAATCTTCTTTGGACTTATAAAAGTTACTAAAGGAGTTAGTTTTACATCTGTATTCTCATATGTTATCCAAAGAAAAGGTGACTCAAGTTCATAGCTATCATTACCTGTCAGCATACCTTTCAGTGTTATTATGTCTGATGTTCTTACTCTATCAGTATGAATTACCTCACTGGTTCTTAGCGGAGTATTAAATCGTACATCATCAAGCAACCGATGAAGTCCCTCGTGCAAATGCTTTTCGTCACCTGTTAGTAAAAATTTCGAATAAGGATTGCCGTAAGTGGTGATTAGGTTGTCAAATGAACCATCACTAGTGAATAATCTGTATTGTAAAACAGTGTTCCAAAAATTATGATCCTTAGTAAGAATTTTAGCTGCCCAAGCTGATGATCCTTCCGGAGGTGATTCTACATTTTGGTTCTTTGCTATTAAACGCAGAGTATACCACAGTGGATAAAGAAGTTTTTTATCTTTATGAGTTAAATAACTGAATAGTAATTGGTCGTAAAAGCTGACACCTCCGCTTTCCTTCCAATCATAATACGTCCAGTACATATCGGCATCATACCAATTTACACCATCACCATTAAATTGTTCATCCGTCCCGCGAACCGAAGAAGGAAACGCACCTGAAGGCTTGCCTTTATCTGTGCGCATTGCCATATCACACCAAGCAGATGACCACTCATACAAAGCATCTTTGACCATCTGATCGTTAGTTTTCCATGCATAAAATCGTACTGCTTTAGCTGCACGTGTGTTCATTGCGAGATCTCTGTCTTTCGGGGGATTGGTAACAACTTGTGTTGAACTAAACCATGAGGATTTAAAGAATCTTCTTCCTTTGCTATTCTTGAATGTCCATAAGTTCAAGAAATATTCTGCAGAGGGCTTCAAAAATTTATCTGCTGCATTCTCAGTAAAATATACCATTTCCGGGAAGGCATCAGAAATAAATTCTGCAGAGTGTTCTACATCAATTGGATTCTTGGAATAACCCTTATAAACTTTGGGATTTGACCAAACGGCTTTGGCAAGTTTTTTCCATCCTCTCATAGTATTTTCATCGCCGAAAGCTGCGAGAGTAGACCACCATCTAAGAAGTTCGACATCGTCATCAATCTTACCACCCAGCTCGCCGTTTTCAGCTTGGCGTTCATTAACCCACCAATCAATCTCAGACGAGAGTCTTGCAATTGCTTCCCGCTGCATCTTTGACCATCTTGGTGCATTTGGTGATATATATATTGAGTCAATAGCGCCAGGCAGATTAATTTTTTCACCAGCATACATTCGAATTAGTTCGTCGTTTGGATAATGATTAAGAAGGTAATCAATATCATTCATTGCCCCTGAGTATTCATCTTTCCCTCCTCGTTCTTTATTCAACCACCAAAGAACACGCCCTCGTATCCACCTGGCATTTTCGCCGATATAACTGGAAGCTATTTTATCATCAATAATTCCATCAAGTAGCATTACACACTGGTGTAACCGAGCGAAAATGCTCAAGCCATAAATTTTATTCCCTTTCTCCCAGCCGATTTCATTAAATAAATCAATGGAAGTTTTATATGAAGAAAGGATGTAACTCCAATAAGCATTATAGTTATCATCACCATCAATCGCACTGATTGATTTATTAATAAGATTAGAGTCATTGATGAATTTATAACTTCCAATCGATGATAATGATTTTTTAAGTTCCGTGTCAGGCTTTAAATTCAAATTATTATTATTAAATATTTTCAGAGCAAGAATCCTAATAGAATCTTTTATTCCAATATATTTGAAATTTATTTCGCCGCCATTAGAAGTTACATCCGTAACGATTACTCTAAAAATTTCCTGTATATTTTCCCTTGGCTCTGCTGGTGGAGCAAAAGATTGCCAATTGAATTTTTGTTCTTCATTATTAACAAAAAGTTTTAGGTAGATCGAATCGGTTAATCCTGCTTCCAGAAATGAGAAAACTTTATACTCCCCGGCAGGTAATGATATATTTAATTCAAACTCTGGTGTTCGAATTCCCCCAAGTAAGTAATTTTGTCTTATCTTTATGTTTGAATCTTGGGTGAAATACTCAAGAGACTTTGTTTTTAATTCTATCGAGTAATTTTCACTTTTTAATATTTTGTTGCCAAATTCTATGGTGTTGTAATCATTTTTTTTACTACACCCGCTAGAAAGAAAAAATAAAACTGTACTAATAATCAATATTTGAGAATTATTAATTTTCATATTTTCAAACCTTTAAATTTATAAACAATGGTTACGCTAGTCCTACAAAGTGAGAGGATAGTAACTCTCTTCGGTTCACATCAATCATCTAAATTCATAAGTTTTTGTACCTCAACAGCAGCTATTATCACGGCACCTAATCCCCTTGGATCATTATCAAATCTATCCCGCTTAAAATAGAATTCTTCATCTTGACCAATTCCGGTTCCACGACAAATATCTTTCACAATGCCGCTCTCAATTTTTTCTTCGATCCCTTGCCAACCTTTGATTGCGATTTCATCGTAATTCTTTGGAAGCCAGCCATTCAAAACTCCGCGCGCAATTGCTAAAGTAAACATTGCTGTACCCGATGTTTCTTCAAATGATTTGGAATTTGTAAGAACTTGATGCCATCTGCCTTTTGAATTTTGATATTTAAGGATTCCATTTACAGATCTAAGATAGATATCAAAAACTTTTTGATATCCCGGATTATCATCAGGAATAAATAACAAGGCATCGGAAAGAGTCCAAAGTATCCAACCATTTGAGCGGCTCCAAGCTACCGCTGACTGCTCATTAGTATCATCGAAGTAAGCATGTTTATGGAGCTGTAGGTTCTCATCCCATAAGTAATGATGAAATTTCTCTATTTGATGAATGCAGTCATTTAAAATTTTTTGCTCTTTAGATAATTCATATTGCCTGAATAGTAATTGCAAAGCCATGAACAAATCATCAGACCAAATTGTCCACTTTCTGGGTTCAGGTCTGCATAGAGTTCCATCCTCTAAACGATTCTGCTCATTCAAAACATAATTTGACATCTCATTGACGAGAGGTAGATATTTATCGTTTTTTGTTATTGAATAAATTTCCACAAACGGAAGAGCCGGTGCACCTGTATCATCCAACATTCCTTTGCGAAACATTCTATAATTTGCACAACGGAGGGCATGCTGAATTTCATATTGATATTTTAGCTTGGCGTAATTTTTCAAGGTGAAATCACAAAATTCCTTTATATAATTCAAGACATTTTCGTTTGGGGAATATTTATAAAACTCTATCATTCCGAGCATTGCAGCACCGTTCGAGTAAGTCCATTCTACATGAGTTTCGCGTGAATATGCCCTATTTTCTGGATTTACAAATACATATTGATTAGGCAGGATTTGTTTTTCCCAGGACAGTTTTGAAAATATTTTTTTAAGATCGGTGATCGAATTAATTCGCAGATTAGATCTATCAGTTGCGTAATGCCATATATCAAAAGTAGAAATGGTTTTTGTCTCAGCTTCTGTTATCTCCTTTAAAAAAACTTTTACTGGATAATTGCTTATTACCGCAATTTCGTTTGTACCGCTAAAAAGTGTTAATGAGAAGTAAGTTTGGAATTCAAATACATTGTAGCCAACTTCCTTCCACTGAAATTCTGTTGCATTATTATTTTCGAACGCCAATTCATTATTTAGAAAAATTCTAAACGGTTTATCATAGCTAAATCCAAAATAAAGTGTGGTGTCTTTCTCTACCTCAATTTGATTTTTAGCAAAATAATTTTCAAAATCATTTGAACTAAACTGAAGCCCAAAATCAATAATCTGCAAGCCTTCCACGGGTATGTAATTAGACAACTTCAATTCAAATTTCGAATCTGATATTACTTTATTACAAATCTTCTCAGCTCCATCAATCGGCGACTTACTGCAAGATGCCAAGGTCAGAAGTACACAAAAACCTATTACACCTATTAATTTTTTATTCATCTATTTTTCTTGAGCAAGTTATTTATCCAGCACACTGTGGATAGTTTAATTTTCAATAAATAATTTTATAATGATTTTTATTGTTCACTACTTTTACACCCTTAACATTAAAAGAGAATAGCAAATCTGGATAGCTTGAATACAATTTTATCATCATGTGATTTTTACCAGTCATCAATTTTAACTTAGAGTTGTTCTCATCATTCCTGCCACCATTTAGATAAAGTAAATACTTCACATCGACATTAGTGGAATAATCAATTTCTTGCTCATTCTCAGAATCAATCGTAGCGTATAAATAAATAACGCCTGATGAGCTGTCCTTGAATAATTCGAATATATTTATTGCGTCAAGCGGAGAAACAAATCGGCTCCAACGGTTTAATTCACCATTCGCCAGAAATTCTTGAGTTACCTTTGGCTGGACTGAACCTTCATCACCCATGACAGAAAGATAGTTTTTATCAAATTCCTTTTCTCCGTTGATTCGTATCGGTTTTGTTATCATCCACTCAAGAAAGAATTTTCCGTTACCGGCAATTACATTATAATTAGCAATGCTTTCAGCTGACAGTTTCTCAAGGGCTTTTCTTCGAGATCTTAATAAATTTTTTGTCTCATCGAGAAAATGATTTCTGTTTTCATACATCCATATTTTTTCTAATTCTTCTTCGAGATTCTTAAAATTATTTATCAGTTCAATAATTAATTTCTTGTCAATAGTTCTATGAGCATTAAAATCAGAAAAAATTAACTTTTCTTCAGCCAAAGCTTTGTAGATATTATTCGTAAAATTCAAACAATCCAAATCAGATTTATAATTTTGGTTAGAAGTAGAAAGAATAATTTTGTTTACATCTGAAGTAATTTCTTTCACATTGTCCCAATCTTCGAGCGATACGCCAATTAACTTTTTATCTGTCTCGATTGTTGGAATCTTTAGAACTCGATCATTCAGTGAATAAGTTGGCTGCAAGTGTAATAAATTATTAAATACTGACTGAGCTGATGTATATGTGCTAAGCTCATCATTATGAATTGTATTGCTGTAAAGAGAGTTAAATTTATTAGTCTCAATTGATTGAAAACGCCAAGCGATATTTGCATTATAAGCAAGTCCGTACCAATCATTACCAAATAAAGCAAATCCACCGTCATCCCACACAGTGACGAGCGAACCTAATACGTTTTTCTTGTCGTCGGTTTTTAACACATTATTTGCATTTGCAATAGTAATTTCATTATCGGGGTAAAGACGATTAGAGTTCAAAATGCCTGGAATAATAAGTAATTCAAACCCTTTCTCTATTATTGGATCTGTCATTCCGTTAACATCAATATCTGTCCCGTAATCCCACGTACCGATTAAAATATCCCTAGGAAGATTATCCAAAATCAAAGGATACTTCAAAACAATATCTCCCCAAATCATCATTCGCGTGTCGTATTTTTTGAGTTCATCATAAAGCCTCATCAGATGTCTTCGATATACTTCAGCATATCCAAGTTGTTCAACCATTTCCTTTGAATGACCTTTACCGAGATCAAATGTTTCATCGCAATTGACATTAAAAATTGGAGCATTAAATGCGGGCACAATTTCACTGTAGATATCGTGAAGAAATGAATAGCTTTCCTCCAGAGCTGGCGATAGAATCGTTCCCCTTTCTCCAAGATGGGTGTATTTAGGATGATTTAAAATATCTTCAAAATGACCAAATGACTGAAAACTCCCCAATAATTTAACATGATACGAATCAGCATATTCAGATAATTCCTTAATTTCTTCAATTGTTAATGCATCATCCGGAGCAAATTCAGGATGTGACTTTGTTTTAACTACGTGTTCAATGTAATACATTAGATAATTATACTTTAACTCAGCAAGTCTTCTTACTTGAAGTTTCATATACTCCAAGTTTGGAATAGGTCCGCGGCTAATATCATCCATCATTCCACGAAATTTGAAGTGAGGATAATCCATAATCGATAGTTCGGGTAAAGTTTGATTTGCTGCGTAACCTCTCAACAATTGCTTTAATGAATGTAATCCATAAAACAAACCTGTATTTGCGCACGCAATAATTTTAATCTCGTTGGGTATAATTGTTAAACAATATCCTTCCGAAATAAAATTATCATGATATTTTAATGGGATTTTCTCTCTTTGTGGTATTTCACTAAAATCAGATAATAAAAAGACAAGATTGATTTGTGAATTATCATACACAAAGTTTGATTTATATTCTTCATAAATAATTTTTTTTATCGAATCAAGAACAGTAACACCCGAATTTGAAAGCAGCTCACTGCCTGAAATAGAAATTTTTGTATTAAACAAATCCAATTGGCCTGAGTTAAATTCGTAGAACTGTGGTTGAGGAAGTATCGAAAGAGTAGCTTTATCCTGGGCCTGAGATACAGCAATCAGAAGTAAGAGTAATACGATGAGTTTCTTCATTCTATTTTCCTATAATACTCGGTCAAAAATCTTAATCCGAATGAAGTTGCTATATCTCTTACTGTAACCCACATTTTTCCCTTCTTGCTTCGGACTCTAGTCTCAAAAAAACCTCCAGCTAAGTTTTTATCAGGATGATCAGTGCTGAATCTGTTCTTTAAAACCCAGTTCACAGACTTTTCAATGTTTGAATCAAATTCAACAAAACCCAATTCCTTTAATCTTAACCAAATAATTCCTGCAAATGAAACTGCTGAACCACAAATGGAATTCTTATTTATATTTCCATCGAGATAGTTTGTATAATATATTGTGCCGTCACCTTGCTGAAGCGTTTGATAAAATCTTGCAGTTTTCAATGCAGCATCAAGGTATCGTTTATCCGCAGTTAATTCATAACCTTCAATCAAGGATTCAGCATACCACAAATTAAAACGAGGATGTATGCTGCCGTCTTTCTTATGATTCGGCATATAATCCATCCATAATCCTTCAGGTCCTTGCTTCTCCACTAGGCTATTGCAAAGATTTATAAAAACATTTTTGTACTTTTCGTCCCAGGTAAATTGATAAATATCTTTAAATAGTGAACCCTCATTGTTTGGTCTTGCTACATTATTCAAAGACTGTTCTTTATTGTCTTTCCAAAACGGTGAATTTTCAGTGAGCACCTCCCCAGTTAGTGGGTCTACTGAATCATAAAACATTCCTTCTTTTTCAAGGTACATATTTTCAAGCATCCACATACCAGCGTCTGTTGCTGCTTGAGCAAACTTATTATCCCCGGTAACTTTCGTCAATTCAAATAATCCCGCAGAACCATCACTAATGGTAGCAAAAACAATAAAATCAACATCATCACCATGTATTGCGTTTAGCATTCCGGATAATTTGGGATGATATTTAATCTGCAGGCTTATCCACCAATTACCTGCCTTGATGGCTGTATTTAAAAAAGATTCATTGTTAGTCACTTTATAAGAATTAAGCAGTGCATAAATAATTTGCCCGGTGTGCCATGCGGGTTCATATGGATACCATTTCCCTTCGGTCCAGTTGTAATCGCAACGAGATTTACCTTCTTCATTAATTAGCTGTTCAATTACATAATTAGACCCATCATTGATCGCTGAAAGAATCTCATCTTTCTTTTGAGCTTTAGATATATGGGATGTAACAAGACAAAGTATTAAGGCATAAAAAAAAAGTTGTAGCTTCATCAATTGCTCCTAAAATATTTCTCTTCAATAAATGAGGCAGTAGAAAGATACGCCCGATCCAAATCATCAATAACCGACTCTGCACCGCCTATATCAATCCCGATATAACCATCATAATTAATGTGCTTAAGCATCTTGAAGAATGAGTTCCAATCAATTTTTCCTTTACCGGTTTCAAGGTGTTCAATTTTATTTCCTCCGTTATCTGACAAGTGTATGTATTCAACATGATCCTTTGATCTGATTAGAGAAAGAACAAGATTGTCCTTCATAAAAAATTGATTGGCTGTATCGATTACAAATTTGAGATTTCTCTTTCCAACAGCTTGATAAAAATTAATAAATGCGTCAGTATTTGATGCAAGCAATCCGACAGCAGGATGAATATGAAAATTTAACCCAAATGATTTAGCGATATCACAACACTCGCCATAAGTTTTCGTTAAGTCTTGCCAATAAATTTTCCAATCTAGGTCAGCAGGAATTCTTGCTGAGGCAATGGCTTCTTCATCATAGTGTCGTACCAATGGAATGCCATCTAGAAATTCAAGCGGAGGCAGTGGAGCATTATCCAATACCCCTTTAGCACCAAGATAGGCAGCAAGTTCACATCCGATTTTAAAGAGAGACAAATTCTTTTTACGAATTGATTCATCAAAACTTGATAATCCTGGTAATACCACGCAGAAGAATGGCAATGATAAACTTGTATAATTAATTTCGCTTAGTATTTCCCTTCTGATTTTGAAAACTCCCAGCAGATGTTCCTCTCGTATTCCTTCCAATTCGATGGATTTAAAGCCCAGGTGCGCCATCTCCCCAATAAACAACAGTGTGTTCTCAGCCTTTGGTGGATAACCATATTTTGTAATTGAATAAAGGTATGTACAGATTATTTTTTCATTAAACACTATCTACCTCTATACTAAACTAGTTATTCCGACAATCGTCATGTAAATGGTGAAAATCGTAATAAGTGCAAAAACTATATTTGTAAAAACGTTTGCAGAATATTTTCCCATTTGAGTTTTATTATTTATCTGAATCCACATAAGAACTAAAACCAGCGGTGTTACAAAAAGTCCAAATGCTTGAGACAAAATCATTATAAAAACCGGTCTCCCCCCGAAAATAGGAACCACTAAACCAATTACAGCATAAAATATGATTATAGATCTATTGGATAATTTAGATAAGTCTAATTTCTCGTTCCTATAATCTGAAACAAGAAAAGGTACAAGCATGTAGTGGGGAAATAGCGAGGATACGCCAGCGGCAATTATGCCCGCAACGAAAATTGATACAGCAAAACGACCAGCTAGGGGTTCTAAAAGCTTAACCATATCGATTGCATTTTCTACTTTTAAGCCCTCAACATGCATTGTGCCGGCAGCTGAAGCCATTATCGCAAAGCTTAGAACAAACATTAATAAAGCAGATATTTTTGCATCCTTTTTTTCAGCTTTTAAACTCTCCAATCCCCATCCTTTTTCTTTTACAGTAGAAGAACGAATAACGTACAAAACGCCTCCCATTGTAGTACCGACCATTCCTGCAATTATTAATCCTGCATTTACATCTTCTGGAATAGTAGGAACAAGCCCGAATAAAATATTTTTTGGTTCTTCAATAACCATAAAAGCTGAAATAAAAAAACTAACTCCCATAATTCCAACAAATAATGCAAGAATTTTCTCAACCATTGAATATTTACCATTGAATAAGAACACCACGATTGTACCTGCAACAACAATTGCTATTAGAATTGTATTATAACCCTCGCCATCTGAAGTAAGAGGACGAGACCACTCTTTAATAACATCTGACACAACAGCCATTACCCCCATACTTGATATCATTTCCGAGATAATAAGCACAAATAATACCAGTAACGACACTCCTTTGCCGAAGTTTTTCTTGTAACTTTGTAATGCAGTTTGTCCTGTAACAATTGTATATTGTCCAAAAGTAACAATTAGGAAGTAAGTGAATAGACAAGAAAGAAGTACCGCCCAAGTAAGAGACATTCCGTAACTTGCTCCGGCAGAAGCCATGCTTGTAACGCTGCCAGTGCCAATATTGTAACCAACTAAAAACAACCCCGGCCCGATAGAAGCAATAAAAAACAATATTTTCTTGGTGATATTTTTCAATCTTATCACTTTATGGTTGAAAAATCTGGCAATTCAACAATAATTTTTTCTAACTCACTAGTTAGCTTAGAACTTACTCTGCTTATTTTCATTAAAAGGTTTCTTCTTCTATTATCTAATTCTAGACACTGCTTTTTGAATGAGATCAAATCAGCTGGCTCCGGCACAGAGTATTTTAATTGCACACGAAGGGCTTTTAATCTGTTATAGTTAAGATGATAAAAAAGAGGATTTTTTTCTGTAATAAATCTTATTTTACGAATATAAGTCCACAAAGTATCTGACATGAACCAAAGATTTCTCTCCCCAATTTTTTTTCTTAACTCAAGTTCAATCTCTTTAAATTCATTTAGATCTGAGTTGACCTTTGTGCCATATAATCTTGACATGGCGTTCATAATGGATTTTTGGGGAGAATATTTTTCGGGATTCCAGAGGTAATCATTAGCGGTAATCATTGCGGTTTGTGATTCGATACTTGCCATGTCCCCGTTAACAACCATTCCTTTTCCAGCAGTATAATTGTAAAATTCTAAGGGTAAATCATTTTCATAAGCTGTAAATAAAGCAGTGCTGGTAAAAGGATGATGACTGTAAATTGTATTATCCCAATAAAATGGAATTCGATTTTGAAGTAATCTTGACCACTTATTAAGATCATTAAGCGATAGTTTTCTTGTTCGAACATTTGGACCTGTCCATATAATGAAAATATCAGCTGATAAATTTTCACCAATAAATTTCAAGTCACGTTTCAAAGGCACAAATGCAGCCTCTTCCCATGGAGTCGCGATATGTTGTGATAAGTCTCCACTATTCATATCCTCGAAGGTATAGTATGCTGGCACGAAATAAACTTCACATATCAAATGATTTGTGGTAATCCAGTTATGGATCTTATTTATAAAAAAACAATGCGCTTCGGCCGTATGGCTGAATCTATTTTTATCACTCTCTGTACTGAACACATAACCTTTGCCAAACTCAAAGGGCAGCAGGTCATCAGCAAGAATCATTAATTTATTAACGCCATGCTTAATATTTCTATCAAGAACTTCTATTAATTCAGATAAGTCTGAATCGTTCGATATTTCAATCTGCCTATGACTGTATACATTGTGCATCTGCATAATATTAGGACCACCGTATAAATCTTTCCAGTATTTAATCTTCTTAAGCACTTTTTCATTCTCTTCGTTTATCTCGTACCAGGGATATTGCCTGCTTGCAATAGCAATGGTTTCAAATTTGTTTCTAAGTGTTAAATCTAAAATAAATTCAACATTGTTGGAATTAAGCACTGCGGGAAATATTCTACGGTGAAAACTTGGTTGATCTTCAATTTTGTATAAGTACAGTTTTATGCCATGATCATCTTTTAAAATAAGTTCACTTAGAGATACACATCCGAAAAGCAATCCTAAAATATCAGTTGATTTTATTACAACTTTATTTCTTTCTTCCAAATAATTGATGGTGTAACTCTGAGATTGATGTGTTTCATTGAATTCATCTAGTTGAAGCTCAACGACAAATCCAGTTTCGTCGGAAAATTTACTTTTCTCTACAATTGTAACTTTTAATTCATAGAATTTCTCAGATATTAATTTGGAGAGATAGTTTGCTGCTTTAATCTCGCTACTGGACTGAGCCGAAATGAAAAGTGAATTTTCAGAAAAGTTAAAAGCTTTACCTGAATACTCCACTGATTTTGGAATGGGCTGAATTTGTAATTTTGGTTCGGAATGATCGATTAATTGAGCAATAATTTGACTGGTAAAAAAAAATGAGAAACATAAAATCTTAGTTAAACCATTTACTGGAATGACTTTCAGAAATTCTAAAAACAAATAAATAAAATTATTTTTTTTACTTTTCAATTACTGTACCTTAGAAGATTTTAAATTAATAAAGACGTTCATTTACTGGTAATTATAAATGATTCGAACCGAAGTAATTCTGTAAAACTATCTAAAGCTTTGAACGAGTTCTCAGATTTTTGCTGCCAATAGACCAATTACGAAAATCATAAACACAAATAACAATGCAAATCCGAATCCCACTACATCAATTTTATAACGTTTAAAGGTAAATTTCTTAAAGAGACTTAAAAAATCAACGACAAGCAATGAGTGACCTTTCTCTTCCAAAGGTTCAGCATAATTTTGAGAATCTTTATCGGCACTTCCAGCAAGCATAATACTAAAACCTTTCTCAATCAAACGGTGTTCTTCACCAACAGGTGTATGAAGAAGAGCATAAAATTGATCTAATTTTTCTTTAGGTTCTGGTTTTGTGAAATAACTCACTAAAATAAAAGTTAGGAATCCTGCCGGAAGATAAGCGGTAATTTGGTATTCAAGCAGCCAACCTAATCCAAAATTGAAATAAGGACCTGTAAGAAATGTAATAAGAATAGCAACTACTATACTTGACCATACTCCGAGACGATTAGATTTGCGCCACATTACTCCCATCCAAAATGCAATGCCAAAATATGCCGTAATCTGCCAGAGATATTTTACACCATGCACAACTGAAGGAATTGTAAGTGCAATTATAACTCCACCTAAAACAACCGCAACAGAAGCTAACCTAGCAAATCTTAATTCCTCATTGGCGGTAAACTTAGTTTTTTTGATTTTTGAAAATATATTGCGAGTGAAAAGTGCTGAACCTGCAACCATAAAATTGTGGCAGGCCGCAAGAACTGCCGCTGCCATTGCTGCGATCATCAATCCAACAAATCCTGATGGTAATAGATTTCTAACAGCTGTTCCAAAAGCAAACTCCCTATTCTGAATTTCTAGTCCGGGATATAACGCTGCAGCCAACACACCTACAAAAGCCCATCCTAAAGTGGCGAAACGCTTAGTAAAATTTCCATATGTCCAGCCTGTACGGCAGTCAATCTCAGATTTACCAGCACCGCCGACAGCCATGTGATGAGGTTGAACGACTATCCCAACCAATCCGTTTATTATTACTGCAATTATAAAATATAAAGTAACTTCCGTTGGTGCTACAAAACTAAACATGTACTCAGGAAGATTTGCTCGGGCAGCATCCATTCCGCCAAGAGCATTGAGCGCAAATGGAATCAGAAGAAATGAAAGAATCAGGATAAACATCCCTTGAATGAGATTTACAAATAAAGCAGAAATTAATCCACCGAGAACGCTGTAAGTAAGAAAAAATATAGTCAATACAATTACGATTGTCTCAGTAGAAACCGCACTTTTTGTTACCGCCTCTATTGCCGTCCCTGTACCCTTTAGAATCATCCCTAGTTCAAGCATGAAAAAAAGAATTCCCATGATTGAGTAAGCAATGCTTACTTTAGATCCATAACGTTCTTCAAAAAAATCTGCTAAAGTTACATATCTAACCCGTCTATAAATTGGAGCAACAATCCAGTAAAAGGGAGTAGCAAGAAGCCAGATCCATTGATACCAAATACCGGCTAAGCCAATCTGATAAGTTGCCCCTGAGACTGCTATTACCTGGCCCGTGTTAGTACCAGCACCGAAAGCGTTTGCTATCATCATAAGCTTGCTGCCCTTACGACCACCCATAAAGTAGTCACCCAAATTTTGAACTTTTTTCTTAGTCCACCAACCGAGATATACAATGAGTGAAATGTAAATCAGGATAATTGCAAGGTCTAGATAAGTAATTCCCAAAATCATGTTGTAATCAATCTTTTTCTAATAGAATATTACTAATCATCTTTCCACAATTCTTTTACTTTGAAGGCAGCTGATTTTGGTGAGCGATCGCGAGTAAAAATTCCTTTTAAATTATTTACAACTCGGCGGAAGTGCTGGGGGGTTTTAAAATCTGCAAAGTTCCAAATGTGCTCACCAATAACGTAATCTTTAGAGCGCAATAATTTTATGTACGCGGCTATAATTTTCGATTGGTATTCCTCCGTAAACATTTGATCTGAGGTTGAGTGAAATCCGGGCATTGTATCGACTCCAAATTCAGTCATCATGATTGGGCGGTTATACTTTTGATAAATCTCTTCAATCTCATCGTTCAATCGAACGAGTGCTTCGTTAATTCTTCCAGGAATCTCGTACCAGCCATAATATCTGTTTATTGTTATAAAATCAGACATTTTTAATACTGGATCATCAATTCCTGCCCTCTGACAGTTAGGCACAGTAACAGGACGTGATTGATCGAGAGATCGAGCATAATCGAAGATTTCCTTCCAATATCTTTCACCACTGCCATCATAGTAAGAGGCGACTCCAACTAAATTTGGTTCATTACCTAAAGCCCATGCAACCACGCAAGCATGATTTTTATCCCTTTGAATTAGTCTGTTTAAATACTCTTTGTGATTTTCTATTGTTTTTTGATTGGTTCGTCTTGTATCAATACTAACGGCTGGAACTTCATCAATTATCAAGAATCCTTCTTTATCTGCCATGTCCAAAAATTCTTCTGCGTAGGGATAGTGAGAAGTTCTGAAAGAATTAGCGTTTATCCATTTCATCAAAGAAAAATCTTTTACTAAGTATTGATAATTAAAACCCTTTCCAAAAATTGGATAGTCCTCATGTTTACCAAAACCCTTCATATATATTGGTTTGTTATTTAGAAGGAATTGTTTGGGGGTAAGTTTAATTTCACGAACACCAAATTCAAGTTCGTATTCGTCAACAATTTTACCACTACTAAACAATTGGATCTGAAGTGAGTACAAGTTTGGTTTTCTTATTGCCCAGAATTCGCAATTCTTGATTTCAACTTCATCAGAGATTTCAAAATCAGATAATTTCATTTTTTTTTCGAAACTATAAGATTCCTTTTCTATTCTATAATTCAGTTCAGTATTCTCATGTTTTGAAACCGTAAACGATATTTTCACTTTTCCAGTTTTCTCATCAAGAATAGATGTTCTAACATATACATCTTCAATAAAGCTGCTTGGGATTGAGTAGAGCAGAACCTGCCTGTGTATTCCACCGGATGGACAAAAATCCATTCGAGCAGCAGGATAAGTTTCTTCTCTCAGTCTGTTTTCTTCCTCATAATATTCGGAAAATATTCCTTGCGGAATTGTATCATCGTTTAATTGATTATTTACACTGAGAATTATTTTATTCTTTTCACCAATTTTACAAACATCTGTTACCTCAAACTCAAATGGCAGATAACCGATATGGTTTTCCCCAAGCTCTACGCCGTTCAACCAGACATGAGAATGAAAATCTACTGAATTAAATCGAATGAAAACTTTTTTATTTTTATAATTGGAAGGAACGAAAAACTCTTTCGAGTACCAAGCAGTGCCCACAAAATGCATAAGAGAAAGCTCTTCAAGCTGCTCGTGCCAACTGCCCGGAACAGATATATAGCTGTCTTTCTCAAAGCCATCTTTCCAATTATTTGAAGAACCTACATTATTTTTATCGACCTTGAATTCCCACAATCCCGACAGATCGCAGACATCCCTATAATTGTTCAGAAGTGGACGCAACATATTTGTTAGTTAATCGAAATTCTTTTAAAAATTAAATTAGTTTTCGTAAAAGTGTTTTTTTAATTGCTGTGGATTCCCTTATTACAAGCTCCGGTTTGAAGATATGACGATTCGGCTGTTCAATTTTATGAATGCGCTGGATAAGTGCAACTGCCGCCTTCTTCCCAATCTCTTCAACGGGCTGACTAATTGTAGTAAGGGGAACTGTAGCCATTCTTGCTGAATCGATATTGTTGTAACCCACAATTGCTACATCATCTGGAACTTTCATTCCCTTCTCCGTAACTGCCTTAAGAAATCCTAATGCGGCTGAATCTGTATAAATAAATAACGCTTCCGGTCTATCTTTGAGCTTTACAAAGTGCTTTCCTATTTTATAGCCCGATTCATACCTCATCGGTTCGTCTTCAAGATAATAAACATAATTAGAATGTACTTCTACACCTCCCTCATCTAATGCTCGCCAAAAACCATTTTTTCGTACATCACCAAGAATATTACCTTTCCCTGCATGGATGTAACCAATTTTTTTATACCCGCATTCAACTAAGTGTTTCCCAGCCAAATAACCGCCTAATTCATTATCTGCACCAACAAACCATATATCCGGATCGTGGATGTATGACACCGCTATGTAAGGAAATCCTTCATCGTTAATTCTACGAATTATTTTAGAAGCAGTATACTCCAAAGAAAGGGATGCGATTATTAGACCTGAAACACCAATGCTTCTAAAACGTTTTATTTGTGTTTCTTCTTTTCCTTTATTACCCGAAGAACTTGAGATTAAAAAATGATAATCGTGTTTATCGGCCTCTCGCTCAGCTGCTTCAATCACTTTTGAGAAAAATGGATGTTCCAAATTTCTCAGCACTACTCCTATACTTTTATGTTCTTGTAAATCAAACTGTCTTAGTTTGTTGGCAATGAAAGTCCCTTTACCAACGCGGCCTAAAAGTATGCCCTGACTTATTAAATTAGTCAGGGCTTTCTTAACGGTTATTAGGCTAACATTATACTCTTTAGCCATTTCGTTTTGTGAGGCTATCTGATCACCAACTTTGTATTCACCATTTTGAATCCGGGTTTTTATATCGTTTTCAATCTGTTCGTACAAAGGCGCCGGATTACTTAAATCAATTTTTTTCAAGTTCTTCTAATAATTATTTCACTTTACATAGTAGTTCAACTTTAAAGAACAGTTCAACCAACTGTTATTTCATTAGCACCATCTTCTTTGTAACAATGAAATTGTCAGCCTGTAATTGATACAGATAAATTCCGCTTGCGAGTGACGAAGCATCAAAATCAATGGAGTAGGTGCCTACATTTAGCTTTTGATTAACTAATTCTTTAACTAATTGACCAAGCGAATTATAGACTTCAAGCTTGACATTACTTTCCGAAGGTATTGCAAACTTAATTGTGGTACTCGGATTGAATGGATTCGGAAAATTGTTCATCAATTCAAAATTATCAGGCGAATTAGTTGAGTGATCCTCTCTTAAACCAACTATTCCAGCAGCAATCCATTGTGTTAATGCACCAAGTGGCTTATTGTTTTCACCACCTGTAAATGAAGCTGATGATTGTGAATACATTAAATCAAATTCATAACCAGTGGGATCCGGATTTTCAAATGGGGGATAATCGCCCATTTCAATACTTGAATCCATGTATGCCGTTGTTAATGCAATTGGATTTTGCGGTCCATCAATTATTCCAACGTTTTCTGATATAATTGTTGCTCCAGTCCCCGCCTGATTAACCGCTGCCTGACTTAACGAATCAAGTAATGTAATTGGTTTTCTTCCATCGGCATCATTTGTCGTTGGATATAAAGCTGCGATTGCTGGATCCAAATATGCGTTATTATTCTGGACCGTTATTGACTGTTGAGTTATTCCTTGGTCTGTTAACAATGAACCTATCGGATTAAATTCCAACAAATATCTGTCGGCCTCATCAGTACTGATTGTGTCCTGTCCAAAAAATGCACCATTAATTATTAGGTTATTTTTGAAAACTGCTGTGCCTACTTCGTCAATATCTACACAATGTTGGGCAGTGTTAATAATTGTATTATGAACCCAATGTTGATAAACGCTTGCCCCGCCGGTACCGGCTCTATAAACGCGGCTGGTGATATTATATATGCTTGTATTCTCAACCCAAATGGTATCTTGAAGTACACTACGTGCATCTATAAATCTTCCATTATCAAGGTTGATAGTTTGTCCAATATTGCTGATAATAGAATTTTTTACATACACTTTGCACATTTTATTATCAAGCCTAATTGCTGATTGCCCATCATAATCAAGCCAGCAATCCTCTAAAGTGATTCGGCTATTGTCCGCTGATGTTCGAATTATGTTATTATCGCCAAAGGCACCAAGCGTATTTCTGCCGGTTACATATAAGTCAACTAAAGTGAGATTATTGCGAGATCGAAATGGTCTTGCTGACGTACCACCTGATACAGCTTGAGGAATCAACATCGGGCGTCTGTCTCCAGAACCAGCCGATTTTATATTTAGGGGATAGTTGTGGTCAATTACACCGCTAAGCACATATATGGCTGGTGCTGTTGATGTACCCTTTTGAAGAACATACCATGTATCTAGCGTTCTACTAGCATCGTCATTGGTGATGGCAGCGTTAAGTGTTCCAATACCTGGCGCAACCGGAACTTCACGATATTGAGCATTAGAAATTCCGACAAACAACATCACAATTGTGATAACAAAAAGTGATGCGGTAAAAAGGTTTTTCATTATTTGTACCTCTTATGTTAGTGATGATTAAATTAATTAGTTAGTTAGTTAAGTGCTTTCTGTTTATAATTTTAGTTGTATTCCAAAATCAGCTGTCCAGCCATAAAATTCTTCTCTGGTTGAATAATCTTTAAAGCCGAGAATAGCTGCTTCAGGAACATTTGATAAATTATTGAAATTAAAAAAGATCGATAAATCATTAAAAATGTTCTGTTTGAAGGCTAGATCCCATCTTACTGTTGATTCTGTGTACCCATCAAATTCAGCTCTACTTGCTAAAAAGTCCAGCGTTCTTCCCTGCACAAACATTGAAAGACGACCACTAAAACCTCCCTTTTCATAACCGAGCGTAAGATTGGCAAGAACATCTGCCTGACCGACTACTTTTCCCTCGCGTAACGTGTCTACAGCAGTTGAAACTACAAATGGTGGAAACGGAACTAGTTTTGTATATACTTCAAAATAGGGATAATATGTTTGAGACCAGATTTTTGAGAAGTTTGTGTATAAAACAATTCCATCGAACGGACTTGGAAGCCCGGCTAAATTTGTTTGTATTTCAACTTCAAACCCTTTTACAATTGATTTTTGCTTGCTGTTGATTGGTCCAACTAAAATCCAACCAAAGTAAGGATCGGAAGGATCTTCTAATTTAGGAAAACTGCGTTGATAGTCAATATCGGTAAGCTCCTTATAGTACCCGCCCAATGTAATAAGTCCCAGCCGATTATAGAAAGAAACAAAAATATCATAGTTCCAAACTTGGGTTGGTTTTAAATTTGGGTCACCTATCGTAATCGTTCGGTCATCACCGTTTAAAATTTCTTTTGGAACAAGATTAAAATAGTCCGGACGGGAAATTGATTTTGTCACAGCTAATCTGATATCCATCCAATCAGTTACTTTGTACCTTAAATGGACCATAGGTAACCAGTCATCATAATACCTATTTCCTGCTGTATCGGTAACACCGCTAATACTTTCCCCATCATCGTTTATAAGCGGTGATCCAAAGATAGATTTATAGTCATTCTGTGTGTGTTCATATCGTACACCACCAAGTAATTTTAACCTGTGACCCAGATTAATATCACCCATTAAATAACCAGCATAAATTTTTTCACCGGCTGAGTAGTCATTTAAATCTGCAAGAGGATCGGTTATGTACAATTTATCACCATCACTAAAAGTATAGTCTTTAAAAATTCTATAAAACTCTTCTATCTTATCAGGACTTAAACCAACATTGAATACATAAGCCCCATCCAAAAAATTATTTGTGGAAAAATTTGGGTCGCTAAAATCAACGAAACCTACCGCACCATTGGAAGCTACTGTATACAATTTGTAATTTTGCTTATAATAATCAGGTCGAGCTTTCATATCCAGCCCTAAGTCATTGAAATTGAAATGGGAAGTCCAGAGAGAATTATCATCATAATCTCTTTGTCTGTTTTTTAATTTTCCCCCTGTTTTAATCTTTCCAATGAAAAGATCAGAAATTTTATAATCATAACTCAGGTCGAGCTGTGCAGTTATACTTTTTTCATCAACATCCCGCTTATTGATTCTATCCCACTTAAAAGAGGTGCTGCCAATATCATTTTTTGCACCGGCAGGGATCAATTCTGGTCCTTGATCCTCAATCAAATTGCTGTTGAATGCCGCATCTTCTCTGAATGTGGGGGCATGTTCAAAAGGAGTTAAGTTTCTTGAAGTTGAATATGAAGCTCTCCATCCAATCACAAAATCATATAGAACATGATTTCCCTGAAGGGTGTTTGTCCAAATAGTATTTTCAATTTCACTATCTCTCAAATCATACTCCACTCTTGATGTACTGACTCGATATCTTTTTCTTCTCCTTATCTCATCACGATCGGACTTATTCAAAAACGTATTGAATAAAAGATTTGACGCTAATCCAAAATCATAATCGGCTGTAAACGAAAAACCATACCTTTGCCTATTTTCTATTCTATCCCCAAGGTTCAGGTCATCTATACCAACTATAGCTGTTTTCAGATCACTAACTTCTTGCCCTAAGAAATTGTAACTTGCAGTCAATTGATGAGAACTTCTATTCTTATCCTCAATATTCGCATTAATTAGCAATCCTAAGCTGTTATCAAAAAACCTCTGACCATAAGATCCTGTAAGTTGATAATTTCCAAAATCCTCAGCATGATTATTATAATTTCCTAGTAATTTAAGCCGAAATTCTTGCTGATCAGGAGCTTTTCTGACAACAAAGTTCACTGTTCCACCTATTGCATCACCATCCATATTCGGAGTAAGCGCTTTATAAACTTCAATTCCCTCGAGCATTTCTGATGATATCATACTAAGATCTACTGAGCGATCAACTGGATCGGTTGATGGAATTCTTTCACCATTCATAGTAATAGCATTAAATTTTGGCGATAATCCTCTTACAATAACTTTTGAACCTTCACCTGCATTACGTTGAATTGCAATTCCAGACATCCTTGAAATTGTTTCGGCAGCATTCTGATCTGGTAATTCTTGCAATTTATCCTTAGACACTACATTTATAATTGTGTTTGCTGAAAGTTGTTCATTGATAGCCCTTTGCTGCCCTTTCAACTGACCGGTAACAACAACTTCCTCTCCTTCAATTATATCAATATCCAGCTTTACTTCTAACTCAGTCACTTTTTCCGAGAAAATTTCCATCTCTATTTCTTTTGATTTGTATCCAATATAACTAGCCTTCAGTATTCTTTTACCAGCCGAAACACTGGAAATTCTGAATTCACCATCAATATTAGTTGCAGCGCCAATAACTGTTCCTTCAATTAATACATTTGCCCCAACTAATTTTTCACCAGTTAGTTTATCAACTATTCTACCTTGAACTATACCTGATTGTCCGTAAATAAGTGAATTTGAAAAAATGATTATAGATGTAATTACAAGATGAGATAATAGAGAAGATTTTAGCTTCATATTGTCATTTCCAATGAAAATTTAAACGAATATATTAAGTTCGTATAATTGGTATACTAACTTAAAAATTATTTAATTAAAGTCAAATGAAAAATATTTTTAATAGCAGGGGTTTATGTTTGTTGTGTTATGGCAAATAATTTGGATGGAAAAGCAATAGCAAAAAATATGATGGAGAGTTTTTGGAGACCCCCCAGTTAAAATATTACGATTTGGGATAATTGATGAATATTTTTTTATCTTTGTTATTTTAGACTAACGTAATCACTAGCCGTTCAAATTTTACTATGTCAAAAACTATGTCAGTACAATAGTTAAATTCCAATGACTTTGTTAGACCTGAAATATATGATCATCGGTACTTCTTCAAAGAAGCCAAAAAGTCTTGAATTTAGCTTAGAAAAAGTATTTATTTTGATTGTTAAGGCGTGGTCATTATATTTGAAATGTAAATTATTTACTGGGGGCTTAGCTCAGTTGGTTTAGAGCATCTGCCTTACAAGCAGAGGGTCGGAGGTTCGACTCCTTCAGCCCCCACATGGGATAAGGTCGAAGAAAGTCTTCGACCTTTGTTGTTTGAAGTAGCTTTAATTAAATGCCCTTTTGCCATTAATATTGTCCTCAATTACTTTTGAAGTTCTATGCGACCAATTTATTTAATCAAAAATCAAGGTTCATTTCAACGAAAGGTTATGCTCGATATGGCATGGCTTTCATCACATAAACAAATCCGCCTTCCAAAGCGTTATCTTGAAGATGGGATTTACTTACCGCACAAATCAAAGGATAAGTTTGAAATTGAGAAATATTTTTTAACGAAAGATAAAATTGTAAAGGAAGATACTGATCATTTTTTCTTCAAATTTCCATTCAAACCCGAAGAAGTGGAAAATGCAATTCAGTCTGATTGACTGAAATTATTTTTTGAAACTGTTGCCATTGCTTGCAATTCCAATTCGGAATGCGAAACAGCTCTTAACAAATCGGACAGAATTCTCTTTTCCCTATTTAATAACTGTGTTAGTTCATTTTGTAATTTCTCATCAAGCCGACTAAGCTCATTCAGTGAGCTAACCGATTTGTAGATTTGCTTTTTTCTTGCTTCGATCTCAAAGAGTTCGAGAGACAAATCTTCATAGTGAGAATTCTGATATAAATAAAGTGATATATTTTTGTACACTAATTTCTCATTTTATAATTCTTGTTCTTCGCAGTCATGATTTCAAATTATTAAGTTCATCTTTCCTAAATTGCCAAATATGATTCTCCTTTTTGTTTGGTCAATTAGAATGCCGAGAAATAATTTTAGTGTTTTTAGCTTTTTTGATAACGAAGTCATGTCATGCAACCTTGCACAACACCAATGAAGTAAATAATTCTGAATCACTTAAGATGTTTTGACAGGAAATAATTTTTACCGATGAGGTAAAAAAATCATTAATCCATGAGGTGGTAATTTTTTCCGGCCGGAGTTATGTTCGTTTGAATTGATATAATATTTTCAGTGCCGAATCGTCCGAGTAATATCCGCCAAACTTCTAGTAATTCTCAGTCAGTTTCCGCAATTCATTCGAATGATCGTAGAATTCTTTTAATGATAATTCTTTGAGAAAAATAAGACCATGCGCTGCTCTAAATCTTGGCATTGCACTATTAGAAAAGAAATCTTTCCCAATGCACAAT
>JBGSOQ010000186.1:0-30251 GCA_041739035.1 Ignavibacteriaceae bacterium
ATTAAATGATCTTAAAGAACCTTGTGTCATCATATCTGCATCGGGTATGGCGGAAGCAGGAAGAATACTTCATCACCTAAAAAATAATATTGAAAATCACAGAAATTTAATTTTATTCGTTGGTTACGCTGCACAAGAAACGCTTGCAAGAAAAATTGTGGATGGGATGAAAGAAGTAAATATTTTCGGCGATTCTTACAAAGTAAATGCAGAAGTTATTTCAATGGATTACTTCAGTGCGCATGCAGATCAAAAAGGGTTGTTGGAATACTTGAAGCTTAATAAACCAGAGAAACTGAAAAATATTTTCTTAGTTCACGGTGAAAGTGAACAGTCTCTGCCGCTTCGCGAAAAGATTTTGGCTAAAGGATTTAGGCGAGTTGAATATCCTAAAAAAGGGGATGCTTTCGAACTAGTTTAGCGCTAATTCTACTTGGTTCAATCAGTTTCTTATCTAAACTATTGTTTTGATCGTAGACTATTTGGGATTTCTTATCAAGAACGTAATAATGTAGCACAGGTTCATTCTGCTTGATTTGCGAACGTATTTCTCTACATTTATCAGGTAAGCTATCGTACGAGCCAATATATTGGTTGAAGCTTAATACATCTAACACATCAGCAAATGTATCATCAATTGTTTTGATAAATGAGTTTCTGTTTAGATTACTTTGCTCAAGTACGGCCTTACTAACATTGTTGAATCAAGCCAACGTGTAGGTGACCCAAGTTTTTCAGGAATTTATTTCTAGCCTCACTCGATGGAGTTTCGATAGCCATTGATCAGATGATTACAGAAGCTCTGTTCTTATCTCTAATTATTATCTCTGTTAATTGATTTTGGGCATTTTGGTAGGTTTCTTCATTGCCCCTTAAAATAATCCAATAGAAGAGTATTTCTTCCCAAACAAGCATTCCCATCTGATCAGCTAATCTTACCATGTGCTCATTACGCGGATAATAAGCCAACCAAACATAATTGCATCCTAGTTCTTTAGCCTATGTTAAAAGTAGTCTAGCATCTTCTAATGGTTAAGCTCTTCCATCTCGAATAGAATTTTCTTCGTGGATGCTTATTCCTCGTAAAAATATTTTACATCATTCAGCAGAATATGGTGTCCGCTAGTTTTTATATTTCTCAAGCCGATTTGATCGGTGATTTCCGCATCATTTGTCCTCAAAATCACTTTATATAAATATGGATTAACATCAGACCAGTATTGTATTTTATCATGTGTAACGGTCAGTATTGCACTACCTTCTTCAAGAGAATAAAAAGAGGGTTTTGTAAATTTTTAATAATGTGTGATTGCAAACACATACTTGCGATTCATTAATGTTTATGTTCTTTTAATAATTAAATATTTATCAAATTAGTTAAGGATGTATTTATACCACGCATTATTTTATCATTCTCATTGGGATTGATTTTTTTTGCCATAACAATTCAGGCTCAATCTGATATTCGATTATATCCGTCTAATAACCAGTTTAATAAAGTGCACTTTAGAGGGGCTGAAGAGAAGGTCATCCCATTTTTTAAAAATAGTAATTCTCAAACGATTAAAAGTACGGTCAGGACATTGCTGGTTTCAGAACAGGTTCCACCTAATGGCACTTTTCGTCATTTATTAAAGGAATTAAGCTACATGTTGGCAGATGGTGAAGGTGTAATTTGTGGTTATTACAACAAATTTATCCGGGCAAAATCTTCAATTAGCTTGAGGTAACCACAAATAAATAATTATTTCTGATATATTTAGTAAGAATTCAGCCTGAAATAATTTTTATGATAATAAAGCACGGAGCAATTAAAAAATATTCGGAATTTTTGTATCTTGAATAGTGTTCTCTTTTGTTTTCTGTTCTAATTCTTGAATAATTATTAAATCAAATTAATCGAGTGGAGTTTAATATGAGACTTAGTAAAGGGGCTTTGGGATTATCATTGGGTCTTGTTTGGGGACTGTTTGTTTTATTAGCTACATGGTGGCTGATAATTATGGATTCTAGTAGTTACCATTTCTATATGTCAAAACTAGGTACATTTTATTTGGGTTACGAAGTGAGTTGGTTCGGTGGTATAATTGGTTTTATTTGGGGCCTTGTCGATGGCTTCATCGCGGGATTTTTAATTGCTTGGATTTACAATACAATAAGGCCAAAGTTTAGAAAATATATCGAGCCTGAAAAAGGGTAAAATTATAAGTTGGAATAGAATAGAAATTATTAACGCTATAATGTGCTAAATTCAGACCGTCTAAATGTCGGTCTTTTTTGTGCTATCTCACTGGTACCAGATTCTGAATTATTTTAACACCTCGACTAAAATTAATATAATTTAGAAATATCTCTATCAAATAGTTTCCCGATTTCAACAACTTTCAGTTAAATAAGAAAATATTTTAAATTTTTTGAACATTTTCTCAGAATGATATACCATTTTTTTTTGGGATGTCAATTTGAAAAAATATCTATTTTATAAAATGAAATTGGCATTTTTCTTCAGGCATAATTAATGTTAAGTCATTGTATCATATGTAGATTCCCTGTGCGATCTAAATCACACCTACTTGAGTTTTATATAAAATAAATTTAACTTAATAAAAATCTGCATCGAATAGTACATTAATTAAATATTATCACTACAAATAAAAGGGAGGGAAAGATGAGAAATCATCTGCATTGGCTATTTCTAATAACATTTGGAATAGCTCTTATCGGTTGTCAAGACGACATCACAATTAACAATCCTGAAAATTCAAGCAATAGCTTGAACAAACCTGCTATGGGTCAACAATCTAGTGAAAATTTAACAACTGAATTGACCCAAATTGGAGACAGAATATGGAAAGATTTGAATAAAAACGGAATCCAAGATGCTGGTGAAGAAGGATTCCCAGGCATTACTGTTGCATTATATACGTGTGATGGGAACTGGCTAAATATAGTTACGGATACTGATGTGAATGGAAATTATCTCTTCAAAGGAATCGAACCAGGCAGTTACAAAGTAGCAATGAATATTCCAGATGGTTGGTCATTATCACCACAAAATATTGGTAATGATGATACAAAAGATTCCGATCTCAATCCTAGTAACACTAATCCTAGTTTTACTGATTGTTTCGATCTAGCTCTAGACTTAAGTGACTTAACGAGGGACGGTGGTCTCCATCCAACAACTGAATTTTTAGGTCAAGTGGGAGGCAGGATATGGATTGATTTGAATAAAAACGGAATCCAAAATTCAGGCGAGGAAGGGTTTCCATTTGTTACCATTGCCTTATATACGTGTGATGGGAATTGGTTAAATATGATTACTGAAACAGATGCTAATGGAAATTATTTGTTCAAGAACCTTGAACCTGGAAATTATAAGGTGGCAATGAATATCCCAGATGGTTGGTTATTATCACCAAAAAATAGAGGTAATGATAGAAAAGATTCCGACTTCGGTCGCACTGAAGTTAATCCAAGTTATACAGATTGTTTTGAGATAAACGGTGGTGAAATTGATTTAACCTGGGATGGTGGGCTCTATCCTTCAAAGAAGATTCATCCTAAAGATTATGGATATTGGAAAACACACTCGAAATATGGCTCATCTAAATATGATGCAACTTGGGCACTTATTGGAGAAGATACACCCTTCTTCTATTCAGAACAGACGTGGATAGAAGTTATTAAAATCAATCCGAGAAAAAGTAATACATATTACATTCTTGCACATCAATATATCGCTGCAAGATTAAATGAATTATCTGGTTCATATGTGCCAACCAATATTGCTAATGCAATATTAAAGGCAACTGAACTTTTTGAAAATTCAACTTATACCCCGACTTACATTGGAAATCTTAGGAAAAATAATCCATTAAGAAAAGAATTCACCAAGTTGGCTGAGTTGCTTGAAAAATATAATCGCGGAAAAAACTATCGATGGCATCACTGGTGGGATTAGTAAACACCATTACAGTTAAAGCGGCAGAACAGCACTGCCGCTTTTTCTGAATTCAACAACTCGACAGCATTTCTAAGGTTTTCAGGTTGTAAGTGTGCGTAAATCATTGTCGTCTTAGTATCTGTATGACCCAGTAGATCTTTGACGACTAATAAAGAAACACCCTTCCTTGCTAAATTACTTGCAAAATTATGTCCTAAATCGTGACAGTGAATTGATGAATCAATGGTTTTATCTTTTGCGGCTTCTTTGACAGATTTTTTGAAATTCTTCGATACATAATCAAGATTAAACTTAAATCCATTCTTAGTAAATAAATATCCCTCCTTCTGAATATCAATCACTTTCGGGAATATCTCGGTAAGCAGATTAAAAATCTTATCAGCCATTGGAACTATTCTCTCTCTTTGTCCTTTAGTCGTGAAGTCAACTGTATTCATCACTCTTATAGCTCTCTCATTTAGATTAACTTGATTCCATTTTAGGTTAACTATTTCTCCTAATCGCATGCTGGTATAAAACGCGAACAAATAAATATTTTGTAGTGTAACATTAGCCTCTTTTGATAAAATCTGTTCAAGCTCAGTCTCATCAATGAAGGAAGGATTGTTTTGGGGAACTTTTAGGGATTTGATTTTTAATAGTGGATTCTGAGTCAAATAACCCCAGTGAATTGACTTATTGAATGCATTTTTAAGATTATTATAATGATGTTTTGCAGCATACTTACTTTCAGCATAGGTTTTAGAGATAAACTGTTCCATCTGATAGGAATTTATTTTGCTTAATGGAACATCTTCTAATGATTCGATTAGTTTTTTGAATGAAGTCCTAACATTATTGAGATATTTGATTGACAAATTAAACTGGACATAGTTCTGGTATTCGGTTGAGAACTGAGATAGCAAAATAAATTTTTGCTTAGGAATTGATTCAAGTTGTTTGTGGAGGTCAGTCAAAAATCTTATAGCATCAGATTTTTTTGATTGCTTGGTGGATACTCTTTTAACTCTTCCTTCAGCTTCATTAAAATACTGAAGGTGATAATATCCGTCCCTCTTGAACAGAAAAGATTTTTTCATCTTGCATTCCTTTCATTGCCTCAGAATGCTGTGAGGAAAAAACGTTAACCAAAATTCCCTTTTAATACCCAAAAGATTTATTAATTTAAGGTTAGAAAGTTGTAAGTTTTTGCATTTTTCTAACTGCGCCCATAGTTCAATTGGATAGAACGTCGGATTCCGGTTCCGGAGGTTGAAGGTTCGAGTCCTTCTGGGCGTACTGAATACCGAGTCAATGCCTAAAAAACCAATTAGATCTATTTTCTTTGCATAAATGGCTATTTTTAATGTGATTTAAAGTTTACTAGAATAGCACATTATGCAGATAAATATTAAATTTACGGTTAAAATTTAATCTAACTAAGTTTTTCATCGAATTGATTTAAATAAAGGAACTTATTAATGCTCACCAAAAAGAAAAAACTTTCCAAAAAAGAAATAAAAGAAGATAAACTCGTAACATACTATTACAAGGCCTTTAACTATTTTAATGAAAATAAAAGCCGGATTGGTATTTATGCAGGTGGATTAGCCGTAGTTATTGTTGCCATTTATTTTTATATGAGCAATAAAGCTGAAAATAATAATCAAGCTGGAATTCAGCTGTCACGGGTAATGAATTTGTATGATGCCGGGGCATATCTTGAAGCAATTGAAGGTCGGCAAGGAACTAATATTGTTGGATTAAAAAAAATTGTATCTGAATACGGAAGTACCGAAAATGGAGAAACCGCAAAGATATTCTTAGCAAATGCCTACCAGATGCTTGGAAATGTTGAAGAAGCATTTAAATATTACGAGGATTACAGCGGAAGTAATAACATTTTTAAAGCAGCTGCATTATCAGGTGAAGCAGGTTATTATGTAGATAAAAAAGAATTTGATAAAGCAGCCGATTTATATTTAAGCGCATCTCGTGTAGCAAAAGAAAATGTTCTTAATCCCGAGTATATGCTGAAGGCAGCTATAAATTACATTGATGCTGGACAAAAAGAAGATGCGAAAGATCTTCTTGAAACAATTAGAAAAGACTATCAGACTTCTACCGCATTTAGAGAAGTAGATAAATATCTCACATTAGTTAATTAATAAATAAAAAAGGAGTTACTATGAAAAACTTTTTTCTTGTTCTTTCGGTTCTTTGTATTCTAGTTAGTGCAGCATTTGCACAACCATTGAACAACTTGGCCAATTTTAACAGGGCTTCCATAGCGAAAGACACCTTAATGCCATACTATAATCCTGGTGTTGCCGCAAACAACGGTATTCGCACGGTTTGGGTTGCTGCTGAAGATCTCGACAATGATGGTAAACCTGAAGTTATTACTACAGACTACTCTAACAATGGCAGAGTTCATGTTATGGAGGTTAACGGTAATAATCTTGAAGTTGTTTGGTCTTCTCCGAAGATTTATGGCAGTACAGGCAGTGGCAGCACCCCGCGCTGGATTCGAACCGGCGATTTAGATGGAGATGGAAAAGGCGAAATCATTTTCCCAATAAGTAAAGGTTCAGTCGATTTTGAAGTCCAGGTTTGGGAATACAATGATGCAGATAACGATTATCAATTCGCCATATCCTTAGCTTTTAATAATTTTAATGCACAGGGAATGGGAAATTTTAGAACTAACCGTGAAGTGGCCGAAATCTATGATTTTGACAACGATGGAGCTGACGAGTTAATTATGTCTAACCGGGATCATCGAGTTTATGTACTTGGTATTTCCGGTGATGTTCCCGGATTTGGAGGCTGGGTAGTTGAAGGCGGCGATCCGGCAGTGGTTCCTGTAAATAGCAATGCTTTCTCCATTTCCCACTGGCATTCAGTTCCAGCAGATTTAAATGGCGATGGAACAAAAGAAATCGTAAATAGCTTCTGGAATTTTTTAGGTTTCTTTGCAATTAAGGCCACTGGTCCAAATACATATGTGTATCCAGATACGAGTTTAGATAATTACTATATGGAATTTTTACGTTCGGCTAATGTTGATGCTGTGCCTTATATGGGAATTCAGCCAGTTGATGTCGACGGCGATGGTAGTGATGAAATTGCTGGCATACAATACAGTGCCGCGAGCGACCGTGATTATGATCCATTCTTAGTTAATTTCAATAATTCTGATGATGTTCAATATGGTTGGGATAGCACAAAATTTGCTTTAATTGGCGAAAATTTATGGACTCTTTCTGGAATTCCGGCACTTAATAGTGATGGCAATAACAACGGCTCTTTCTGGGGAATTGGTGCAGCAGATTTAAATAATAATGGCAGGCAAGAAATTCTTTTAGGTGGTGTCACAGGTTATGATGTTGTTGCACTTGAATACAACGGCACAGGAAGTGTTTTAGATGCTGCAAATTATACTGCTTCTATTGTATATGCCGGTGGGCATACAACAAAAAATTCAAACCTAGAAGTTAGAGATTCCTTAGGTGTTATTGATACTCTTCGTGCCACTGGAAATGAGACTCCTTTTGTTTCCAAAATGTTTGCCGGATGCGATATAAATGGAAATAATAAGCAAGAAGTAGTTATCTCTTATCAAAGTGTTTTTGATTCAGTAAAGTACACCTATAAACATTATGATAGCGGCTCATCGACTTTTGTAACTGATTCAACGGTAATGAAATATAATCCTGATCAAGTAACAGTTAGATTGCTTGAATCTACTGTAACCGGAATTAAGGAAATAGATTTAGGAATTATTTCTCCTGATGATTATACACTCGAGCAGAATTATCCTAATCCGTTCAATCCAACAACTTCAATCAGATTTTCTCTTCCATTGCAGAAGAAAATTTCAATTGTTGTTTATGATATTCTTGGTAATGAAGTTAAAACATTATTTAATAGTCAAGAATTTGAAAAGGGCAATTACGAAGTTACATGGGATGGAACGAATAATTTTGGAACTGCTGTTGCAAGCGGACAATATATTTACACAATGAAATACGGAAACTTCAGTAAGTCTCTTAAGATGACTTTAATGAAGTAAATTTTTGGACTAAAGTCCTTACCTTCTGCTTTTCTATTATAACCCCAGTCTTAATCCGCCTCTGGCGGATGGGGTTATTAAATTAGATAGAAAACTCAGGCTTTAGCCACGTTTCTTGACAAACCCAGTTTCTTTCACCTCATTTAGGTTGGTTAGAAACTGGGTTTGTAGTTTTAAACCCATCGGCTTTTTATTTTCATGCAGATATGCCAGATTTCCATGTCGTAAATAGGAATTCAAAATCTGGCATATCTGGTGATGATAATGCTTGCTAATTCAGGGTGTTATTTTTATTTTTTGCGAGCAATTCATTCATTTAATAATTATTCATCTTGCTTAATGGTGATATCTTTTCAAATCAAGCTTTCCTTCAAACTAAAAATATTTTCTTTTCTCGGAGGTATTCATGATTAAAAACTTACAGCAATTAAAGATCATCTTAATCTTCATCTTAATCTTAATCCCTGTTTTTCGCTCCTCTGCGGGTACAACTGGCAAGCTTTCCGGTAATGTTAAAGATGCACAAAATGGTGATGCCATTCCCGGCGTAAATATTTTAGTGGATGGAACCGGATTTGGTGCCGCAACAGATGTGAAAGGATTTTACACAATTAACAATCTTCCTCCCGATGCTTACAGCGTTACCTTCTCTGCCATTGGTTATCAGAAAAAACAATTTGTTAATGTTAAAATATCGGTTGATTTCACGACCAAAATTGATGTTGAACTTTCTCCGGAATCAATTGAACTTGAAACAATTGTTGTAGAAGCCGAATCCCCGCTCATTAGAAAGGATTTAACTTCTTCTCAAACGACAGTAGATGCCGGACAAATAGAAAGCTTACCCGTTGAGAGCATTGCTCAGCTTTTAGTTTTACAGGCAGGAATAATTCAAGGAACGGGCGGCGAAATTCACATTCGCGGCGGAAGATCAAGTGAAATAGCTTACACGGTTAATGGAGTATCAATTTCAAATCCTTATGATGGCAGCAGATCAGTTAACATTGCAACAAATGCTATTCAAGAATTATCGGTAGTAAGTGGAACATTTAATGCTGAATATGGAAATGCTCTCAGTGGAATTGTAAACACTATTACAAAAGAGGGCGGAAGCTCGTATAAAGGTAAGGTTTCCTTTTACAGCGGCGATCAAATAAGTAAAAGAGATGATATTTTCTACAATATTGATAAACTGAAACCAACTAACACATTCACAACCGAACTAACGTTAGGTGGTCCGGTTCCTTTATTAGAAGATTATCTATCGTTTTTCATTTCTCAAAGATATGATAAAGATGATGGATATCTTTATGGAATTCGGCAGCATTTGCCATCCGATTCCGTTTATAAGAATCCAAATAATCCGAATGATATCAGAGTATTTTCCTCCGGGGACGGGAGCATAATTCCGATGAATACTAGCAAGGAATATAACGCAACAGTAAAACTTACCTACAAACCAGCATCAACAATGAAAATAAACTATGATTTGATTTATTCAAATTCAAATTATAAAAACTATAGTCACGATTATAAATATAATCCCGATGCGAATTATAATAATTATGAATGGGGATTATTGAATTCACTTGAATTTAGACATGCGTTAAGTAATAGTACATTTTATACTTTACGGGGATCATTAAATCTTAATGATTACAAGCAGTATCTGTATCCTCTTTTGGATGCAGGTGGAAATTCCGTC
This sequence comes from Ignavibacteriaceae bacterium, assembly GCA_041739035.1. Taxonomy (GTDB): domain Bacteria; phylum Bacteroidota; class Ignavibacteria; order Ignavibacteriales; family Ignavibacteriaceae; genus XYD12-FULL-36-8. The sequence continues at coordinate 9,727 of JBGSOQ010000186.1, forward strand.
GATTTTCATCCCGGAATGGATATTTCAGCATTGCAGGCTGATACTCGATACAACAGAACAGACAGAAGTTACACTGTTGCTAATTATACTTTTGTTTCGGGCGGGACAAGGAATGGTCATTTTTATCAGAGGACAACAACGCTAAATGGTAAGTTTGATATTACAAGCCAGCTTTCAAACAGCCATGAACTTAAAGCAGGAATTGAAGCTGCATCTCACAAACTTGATTATGTTTCTTTCGCTGTGCTTCGCGACAATACGATATACCTTCAGCCGACAATTGACTTATCAATTGATAGTCCTAATTTCGACGAGTACACTAAAAAACCATTTGTATTTTCAGCGTATGTTCAGGATAAAATGGAGTTTGATAAGCTTATCTTGAATGTAGGTGTTCGTTACGACGGTTTTGATGTTGATTCTAAATACTCAACAGATGTATTTAATCCGTCGCCAAAAAATCCCAACATCTCCCCGCTTGTTGATAAAACAAAACTTCTTGAAGATGCACCTTCAAAACACCAGGTTAGTCCAAGAGTAGGTGTATCATTTCCTATTACGGATAGGGGAATAATCCATTTTTCATATGGTCATTTTTTTCAAATGCCTCCTTTCGCCTACTTGTATACAAATCCAAACTTCGAGTATAGTTTTGCTTCAGGTTCTCCGGTTTTTGGCAATGCCGATTTGAATCCTGAGAAAACAGTTACCTACGAACTCGGTTTACAGCAGCAATTGTTGGAAGACCTTGCGTTTAATGTTACAGGATTCTACAAAGACGTTAGAGATTTGCTTGCCCTTCAGCAAATAAGAATAAGCGAAGATGAAACTTATTTTAAATATGTAAATAAGGATTACAGCAACGTTAAAGGGATTACATTTTCACTTACAAAAAGAAAAACACCGCAGAGTATTTTTGGTGTTACATTAGATTATACGTTTCAGGTTGCCGAAGGAAATGATGTTAATGCTGATGCATTTTTTCTCGATTTATCATCAGGTCGACAAAGTGAAAAAATTCCTGTTTTCTTAGGTTGGGATCAATCACATACTTTAAACGGAACTGTTTCAGTTGGTGAAGGCAATGATTGGAATGTTAGCTTGATTGGACGATTTGGAACCGGTTTACCTTACACTCCGCTTATTACTGGCAAGCAAATTTATCTTAGAACAAACAGTGAAAGAAGGCCAACACAAACTAATGTTGATCTTCTTGCGGAAAAATCTTTTAAAATTGAAGGTTTAAACTTAACAGTTTTTCTTAAGGTCTTTAATCTGTTTGATGTGCTTAATGAGCGCTTAATTTATACGGATACGGGGCGGGCAACATATACTTTGTTAACTAGCCAAGGTTCTGCACAGGCAACTGATAAAATTGCAGCTACAATTCCAGGTGTTCACTCTGCAGCAGAATATTTTGTACAACCTCAGTTTTATCTCCCGCCGAGGGAAGTTAAACTTGGTTTTTCACTCGATTTTTAATCGAAAAAAAAATGGAGATTTATGAAATGAAAATTTCGATCACAAATAAAATTATAATTATTTTTCTAGCAATGGCGTTTCTTTGTAATATTTCTATTGCCCAATCAGTACTGGATAAAAAACGGCAGGAATATAATGCTGTAAAAACACTTATCGAAAGCCGTATAAACAAAAATACTCCCAAAACATTAAACTTGGGAACGAAGAAACCCGATAACTTTTTACCATCTGATGAAAAATTCTCATTAAGCAAAACTAAAGAACTAGACAGAAGAAAATCCTTTTATATGAATGGGAATAATATTTCCACAGACATTTATAATTACGGTGGAATTGGGCCTGGTTATGGATTGTTAAGAGGAGTGAACAATTTTGTTTGGAATAAACTCGATTACGTTTTTCAGTTCTGCCCAATAGTCGGTGCTCAAATACCAAATGCTAATGACACAACTCAACTGCTTCAAGTAATATCGGATGGATTGTGGGATTATCCCCAGCAGCAATTAAGAGAAGTCAGTCCGGATGGTAAAACCCTTTGGCAATGGCAGCCGTTAGTTGGGTATTCCGATCCGGAATCGGAAGATATGGCTTCAAATCCTGCCGACGATCTTAATGGCGACGGAAAACCTGATAGCTGGCCAAGGGAGTGGTATAATCCAACTTTAGGCAAATATGTTTGGCCTGGTTATTTATCGCAGGACGCAACCAATGCCGATCTTGAAGTTTTTTGGGCAATGGATGATAGAGAAAATTTTGAGTTTCCTTATTATCCATATATCACTGATTCTTCAAAAAAAGGAATAGGAGTTCAGGTTGATGGTAGAGCTTTTCAATGGAGCAATGCGTTAGCCGGCAATACAATCTTTTTCGTTTACACAATTACAAATGTAAGTGATAAGGATTTAGACACAGTTTTCTTTGGTATTTATGGTGATCCTGATCTTGGAGGCGGCTCACCGGAAAATACAGATGATAATGGATTTTTTATTCCGCCTTATTCTACTCCTCAAGTTAATGTAGATAATATTCCGGTTTATGCCAGAAGTATGGTTTACTTTTGGGATCCTGATATGGTTGGCAGAGGCGGATTACCGCTCGGCTATATTGGATGTAAATTTCTTGAAAGTCCGGGTAACTCTGTAAATGGAATTGATGATGATGGTGATGGAATGATTGATGAAAGCCAGGAAGATGGAATTGATAATGATGGTGATTGGAATCCGTTGCTTCATGATTACGGGATTGATGGAATTCCAAATACAGGCGATGAAGGCGAAGGTGATGGTGTTCCTACCGCTGGGAGAAGGTTACCAAATGGTTCTCTAGATCCGCTGTACCCAGGAGAGAAAAATTTTGAGTTAACTGATCTTGATGAAGCGGATCAAATTGGACTAACGAGCTTCAACAGTTGGTCATGGGCTCAAGATAGAATCTCCGACGATGTTTCAATGTGGAATCGTTCTAAGCCAAGAAATTTTGGCGATATTCAACAATCTGCTGACATAGTTTTTATCTTTGCTTCGGGATATATTTCACTAAAAAAAGGGGAGACAAAAAGAATTTCAATGGCTCTGCTTTGCGGAGAAAATCTTCAAGACTTACTGACTTCTGCAGAAACAGTTCAAACGATATATAATCAGAATTATCAATTCTTTAAACCGCCTGTTCTTCCCAGTGTGTATGCAGTGCCGGATGATAAAAAAGTTACGTTGTACTGGGACACTAAAGCTGAGGAAAGTGTCGATCCTATTACCGGAAAAGATTTTGAAGGATATGTTATTTATAGAAGTACTGATCCATCTTTCCAAGATATTAAGGTAGTAACAGATGGAAAAGGTTCAAGTTTCTTAAGTCAGCCGTTAAAAGATGTAAACGGTTTTGAGGCAAAATGGGATGTTGGTATTCGTGATGAACCTTTCACCGATCTTAACAACGACACCCGATATGATACAGGTGAACCTTATGTTGATTGGAATCAAGATGGCGTATGGTCTGCCAATATCGAAGATATTTGGAAAGGTTATCATCCTGTGGCTTATCAAGGCAGGGGAATTCAATATTATCTGGGGAATAATTCTGGACTCGTTCATTATTTTGTTGATTCGAACAATGTAATTAATGGACAAACATATTATTACGCAGTTGTTGCCTATGATCACGGTGATTCGACGGGAATTCCTCCAACAGAATCAACTAAGAAAATAATTCTAGATCCGATAACATCTAAGCTTAGATTTGATATCAATACGGTTCAGGTCATTCCTGGACCACGGGCAGGCGGTTTTACACCTCCGCAATTTTCGGATCTGGGACTTGTTCACGAGAAAGGAATTGGATCCGGAAGTGTTTCAGTAAATATTCTTGATGATCTTTCTGTTCTTGAAGGAGCTCAATATCAAATTACCTTTGAAGACAGCTTAAAAGTGCCATCAGGAAATATTTTACAAAAAAACTATTCCGTTCTTCACTTGTTGCCCATAACGGAAACATTTGTGGTTTACGATACTAAGTTTACTAAGCTTGATAATTCAAACATTTTTGTGGATTCAGTAGTTGTTAAAGATGTAAATACTGGAACCGTCTTTATCAATAATGTGGATTATATTCTTGATTATCAGAAAGGTGCCATTAGAAGAACCGATGCCAGTTCGATGGTAAGCGGCAATAGTTATAGTATTACTTACAAATACTATCCTGTTTATCAGAGCACAAAGCTTAGCTATGAAGATGATAATCCTGTTTTTGATGGACTGCAATTGCGGCTAAATGATGATCCTATCCTCGAGCTTGATACAACTAAGACAAAATGGGTAGAGGGAAACTCAAATTTTCAAATACAAGTGAAAAAAGGTTCACGAACAGGCAGTAAAGAATATCCGGCAGATTATGAGATCAGTTTTTCAACTCAGAATATTGATACTGCCCTGATTCAGGTAACAGGTGGAACAAGAAAAATTCCAGTTAAGTATTCGGTAAAAGAAATAACAACTAATGTCCCACAGCCTATTTTTACCTTTTTAGTGGAAAATCCAAGTACAAAAGATTCTGCATGGAGTCCGGGCGAGGAAATTATTCTCTTTAAGCCAGGTTCACCAGGTTTACCAAGTGATTTCACGTGGGGGGTTACAGTTTTTAAACCCGATACTCCTACGGTGCCGATTTTACCCTCCGACGGTGATATTCTTCTTGTAAAGACCAAAAGACCTTTTCTCAATGTAGATGAGTTCTCATTTAAGACCAAAGCCGCATTTTACAAACCCGAGAATGCTGCAGATGGGTTGAATAATGTTTATGTTGTTCCGAATCCGTATGTGGGGGTGAACGAACTTGAGCCAACAAATAAACTCCCCGGACAGTCAAGAGGCGAAAGAAGAGTCTATTTCGAAAATCTTCCTCCAAGATGTACAATTAGAATTTACACGATAAGCGGTGAACATGTACAAACTATTGAGCATGAATCCACCCTTCAAAATGGAAGAGAGTTTTGGAATCTTCTAAATAAAGATGGGTTCAGTATTGCTTACGGGATTTATATTGCACACATTGATGCCCCGGGTGCTGGTGAGAAGCTAATCAAGTTAGCAATTATTAAATGATGAAGGAGAAATTCACAATGTCGTTTACAATAAAAATTATTATTTGTGTTTGTGCTTTATTCGTCATTGAATCAAATGCGCAAAGCGGCGGTTCATTAAACAAAACCGGAACAACTGCCGCTCAATTTCTCAAAATAGGTGTTGGTCCAAGAGCAATTGGAATGGGCGGCGCCTTTACAGCCTTGGCGGACGATATAAACGCAATGTATTGGAATCCTGCCGGGCTTTCACGGATGAATTCAAAAGAAGCTTTCTTCAATCACGTTGATTGGATTATGGATGTTAACATGGAAAACGCCGGTTTTGCTCTTGATGTTACAGATTTAGGAACAATAGGAGCTTTTATTTCGGTAATGTCTATGGACGATATGCCCGTTCGTACTTTACAGCAGCCTGAAGGAACAGGTGAACTGTTTTCAGCCGGATCGATTGTAATTGGTTTATCATATGCAAGAAATTTAACAGAAGAATTCTCAATTGGTTTTAACGCAAAATATATTCAAGAGCATATCTGGAATGAATCGGCAAAAACTTTTGCAATTGATATCGGGACTCAATATATAATTCCGTTTCTTAATGAATTTAGATTAGGCGCAAGCATTTCAAACTTTGGTCCGAAAATGAAAATGAGCGGCAGAGATATTATTCAAACAACAACTGTCGGTTCCGGTGAGGGAAACTTAATCAATACCGATTTACAGCTTGAAGAATTTGAGCTGCCTTTGCTATTTAGAATCGGTTTTGCTGTTGATGCAATTAAAACTCTTGATAGCCGGTTGACGATAGCCGCTGATGCAATTCATCCTAATGATAATTCGGAATACGTTAATACCGGCTTAGAATATACCTGGAATGAGATATTCTTTATTCGGGGCGGTTACAAATCATTATTTGAAGAGGATGGCGAGCAAGGATTTACGATTGGAGCAGGCATTAATTATCGTGTTCTTGAAGCCTTCAAGGTGAAAATTGATTATGCTTACCAGGATTTCGGGCGCCTGAAAAATGTACAGTACATTTCGCTGGGAGTGCGGTTTTAAGGTTATGAGATTTGCCAGATTTCCGATTGGTCAATGGTGACTCGAAATCTGGCATATCTATCATAATATGCAAAATTTAAAATCAGCATTTTTCAAAAAACCCGCTATTTTTATTAAAAAGCCTTAAAAACTTAGTGGTTTTTGTCAATTTTAGACCAAAATTATTAAATTTTCATTTCTTGACTTTCAAGCCCCATATGGATATTTTTTCACTCTCATAATAAACAAAAAGGGCAAATGGCAGATACATCAGATTTTAGAAACGGTTTAATCATCAAATTTAAAAATGATCTGTTTACAATTATTGAATTTCAGCATGTAAAACCCGGCAAGGGTGGAGCTTTTGTAAGAACAATGCTTAAAAGCCTGCGCACCGGTAAGGTTTTAGATAATACTTTTCGGTCGGGTGAAGGTATTGAGATTGTTAGAGTTGAACGCAAGAAATACCAATATCTTTTTCGTGAAGGCGATTTTTTAGTTTGTATGGATAACGAAACCTATGAGCAACTTAATATTCCCAAAAATTTGTTCGGCGATGGAGTAGATTATCTTAAGGAAAGTGAAGAAATTGAAATATTATTTAACAAAGATGACATAATAAGCGTAGAAATTCCGATTTTTGTGCACTTAAAAGTTACACAGACTGAACCCGGGTTCAGAGGAGATACTGCAACCGGCGCAAATAAACCTGCCAAGCTAGAAACAGGCGCAAGTATCAACGTTCCGTTGTTCATTAATGAAGTGGATATGCTGAGAGTTGATACCAGAACCGGTGCTTATGTAGAAAGAATAAAATCCTAATTAAAGGAAAAAATCATGGATCTAAATCTTATTAAAAAATTAGTAAAAATTTTTGATTCAAGTGATATTACAGATCTAGAGATTGAGCAGGAAGGTTTTAAAGTCAAAATTGCAAAAAAGATTCACTCAAGTTCAGGCGGATCCAGGCCGCATGTTGTGCTACCTCCTGCGGGTTCTGAAGAAGAACTTGCAGCAGCTGCTTCCAAGAAAGAAAAAGAAACAGAAATAAAGACAGAAGTGAATCATGAAATTCGTTCACCTATTGTCGGAACTTTTTATCGTGCACCCGCACCCGATGCCGACCCATATATCCAGGTAGGTGATATCATTACTAAAGGTTCAGTCCTTTGTATAGTGGAAGCCATGAAGTTGATGAATGAAATTGAATCTGATGTTGATGGAAGAATTGTTAAAATTCTTGTTGATAACGGCAAACCGGTAGAATTTAATCAACCTCTATTTTTAGTTCAGCCTAACTGATTTCCGAGATTTTAAGAGGAAAATTTGTTTAGTAAAATTTTAATTGCCAACCGCGGCGAGATTGCTCTAAGAATAATAAGGACATGTAAAGAACTTGGCATTAAAACTGTTGCTGTTTACTCTGAGGCCGATCGAGATTCACTTCATGTAACCTTTGCCGACGAAGCTGTTTGTATTGGTCCACCGCCAAGCAAAGACAGTTACTTAAAAATTCCACTAATTATTTCTGCTGCACAAATCACAGGTGCTGATGCCATTCATCCCGGCTATGGATTCCTTGCTGAGAATGCGAACTTCTCTGAAATCTGTGCTGAGTCAAATATCAAATTTATCGGGCCTTCTCCTCAAATGATCAATGCAATGGGTGATAAATCTTTTGCAAAAGAATCTATGAGGAAAAATGGGGTGCCTGTTATTCCCGGAAGTGATGGCGTTCTCAAAAACCTTAGTGAGGGAAAAGAATTAGCAAAAGGCATTGGCTATCCCGTTATCATAAAAGCATCGGCAGGCGGTGGTGGAAAAGGAATGCGCATTGTTAATGCTGAAAGTGAATTCGATAATGCTTTTCAAACAGCACGAACTGAAGCTGAATCTGCTTTTGGCAATTCTGATGTTTATCTTGAAAAATACATTGAAAATCCGCGGCACGTAGAGATTCAGGTAATGGGTGATTCTTTCGGCAACGCATATCATTACGGTGAACGTGATTGTTCTGTTCAGAGACGTCATCAAAAACTTATAGAAGAATCGCCATCTCCGGCAATTGATGAATCAATTAGAAATAAAATGGGCGAAACAGCCATTCTTGGTGCCAAGGCAGTCCGCTATGAGGGAGCAGGCACAATTGAGTTCTTACTGGATAAACACAAAAATTTTTACTTCATGGAAATGAATACGAGAATTCAAGTTGAGCATCCCGTAACTGAACTGGTTTACAAAGTTGATTTAGTCAAACAGCAAATTCTCGTTGCTGCAGGTGAAAAAATAGAAACACTTCCCCAAAAACCTGTTGGACACAGCATAGAATTTCGTATTAATGCCGAAGATCCGGCAAATGGATTTAGACCATCACCGGGAAAAATTCAATCACTTCACTTTCCTGGTGGTTATGGTGTTCGGATTGATTCGCATGTTTACCAATCTTACACAATTCCTCCGTATTATGATTCACTTATTGCTAAACTGATCGTTTGGGGGAAAGATAGGAAGGATGCGATTTTAAGAGGTAAACGCGCATTGGAAGAATTTACAATCGAAGGAATTAAGACTACAATTCCTTTTCATTTGCAAGTATTAAAGGATGAAAGATTTTTAAGCGGTAATTTTGATACGCACTTTTTAGAACAATTTAAATTTCAAACTAATGAGGAGAAATAATGAAAATTCCGGCTAATTTACTTTACACCAAAGATCACGAATGGATTAAAATTGAAGGCAAAACAGCCATAATTGGCATCACGGATTACGCTCAAGGTGAATTAGGTGACGTTGTTTTTGTGGATATAGATCCTGGTTTAAAGGAATTTAAGAAAGGGCAGTCCTTTGGTACAATCGAAGCTGTTAAAACTGTTAGCGACCTTTATGCCCCATGCAGCGGTAAGGTTTTAGAAATAAATGCAGCGCTTGCTAATTCACCAGAAATTGTTAATTCTGATCCCTATGATACCGGCTGGATGATTAAGATTGAAATTCAAAACTTAGATGAGTTGAACGATTTACTGGACAGCAAAGCTTACAGCCAATTGCTTGGTAAGTGAGTTTTAAACCCACGACTTAAGTCGTGGGTTGTTAAAATCCAGCTTCTCATTTTTAATTCACACCAAATTCTTTGTTAAATGATTAATCGCGAAACAATTCTCATCATAGATTTTGGTTCTCAGTTTACTCAGCTTATTGCTAGAAGAGTTAGAGAATCTAAAGTATACTGTGAGATCCATTCGCATAAAATTAGCATTCATGAAATTGATAAGATAAACCCTGTGGGTATAATCCTCTCCGGCGGACCCATGAGTGTTTATGATAATGATTCTCCAACACTGAACAATGATATCCTCAGGCTTCATAAACCAATTTTGGGAATATGTTACGGACTTCAAGTACTTTGTAAGAATTTGGGGGGCAAAGTTGAACCTGCCAATAACCGTGAATATGGCAAAACGGAACTGAATCTTGAAGGTGATTCTTCTCTTTTCATTGATGTTAAAAATGATTCCACTGTTTGGATGAGTCATGGAGATTACATTACTAATTTACCCGATGGATTTAATGTTATTGGAACATCTCAACACTCGCCTATTTGTGCAATTGAAAACATAAAGCAGAAAATTTTTGGCGTTCAATTTCATCCCGAAGTAGTTCATACTGAAGAAGGTGAAAAAATCATTAAAAATTTTCTATTTAAAGTTTGCGGTGCAAAAGGCGATTGGACACCTCAGAATTTTATTCAAGAAAGTATTAATAATATTAAATCTGTCGTTGGTAATTCAAAAGTAATCTGTGCACTCAGCGGTGGTGTAGATTCTACTGTTGCTGCAGTTCTTGTTGAAAAAGCCATTGGAGATAAACTCATTTGTATACACATTGATAATGGTTTGATGCGTAAAAATGAAAGTGAAAAGGTTGAAAAATTATTCAGAGATGAATTCCATACTAAATTCATTCATCTAAATGCATCCGAAAAATTTATATCAAGACTAAAAGGAGTTTTTGATCCTGAAAAGAAACGTAAAATAATAGGTAATACTTTTATTGAGGTTTTTGAACAAGAAGCAAAGCAAATTGAAGGTGTTGAATTTCTTGTCCAGGGCACTCTTTATCCCGATGTAATTGAATCGGTTTCTGTGAAAGGTTCCTCCGCAACCATTAAAACGCATCATAATGTTGGCGGACTTCCGGAAAAAATGCATCTGAAATTGATTGAACCGTTCAGGGAACTTTTTAAGGATGAGGTTAGAAATGTAGGAAGAGGCTTAAATATTCCAAGTGATTTAATTGAAAGACATCCTTTCCCGGGTCCAGGTTTGGCAGTAAGAATAATTGGTGAAGTAACCGAAGAAAAATTAAATTTACTTCGTGATGCGGATGAAATTTTCATAACTGAAATTAAAGATGCGGGAGTTTATAATAATATTTGGCAAGCATTTGCCGTGCTTCTTCCAATTCAAACCGTTGGAGTGATGGGTGATTCGCGCACGTATGAAAATGTATTAGCGCTTCGTGCAGTCACTTCAGTTGACGGCATGACAGCTGATTGGTATAGATTTGAAAGTGAATTGCTGGCTAAAATTTCTAATAAAATTATCAATAAAGTACGGGGAATCAATCGCGTTGTTTATGATATTAGTTCTAAACCGCCTTCAACTATAGAATGGGAATAATGCTTGGATACTGATATAAGATTAAAGCATAAACTCACTTCTGCCGCAAACTATAAATCGCAGGGTAAATTTCTGCACGCCATCCAAATTTGTGAGCAATTACTTAGGGAATTTCCGAGTAATCCTGAAATACATTTTGAATTAGCAGAATTGTATGAACTTTCAGGCAATCTGAATTCCTCATTTCAACTCTTAGAAACTTACCTGGAAAATAATTCAGAGGACAAAGATGTAAGATTATTTTACGGTCAGCTTTTGCTAAAAAATAAATTATGGCAAAAAGCAATTGATATATTTTCTAAACTGGTTCCGGAAGAAAAACCAGTTTCATTGTTTTTCCTGGGTTATTCGTATTTTATGATTAAAGATTATGAATTGTCACGAATTAATTATCTGAGTTTTTTATCATTAGAAGCAGATCGTGAATTGGTTTATGAATCTCATATTTTCTTGGCTAAAATAGAAATTGAGCTTAAGGATTTCGAGCAGGCATTATCTTATGCAAAACAGTCGGAGCTATTGTATAATTCATATTGGGAGCTGCACTTAATCTATGCAATCTGCTATTATAATCTTGGCATGGATGCTCATTCTGTTCGTTCAATCGAAAAATCAATTAAATTAAATCCCAATTCAGTTAGCTCTTATGAATGGGCTGGAAAGATATTTCTCCGTGCAAGAGACTACCTAAAGGCAGAAGAATATTTTTCAAAATTTATAGATTCAGCTGAAGAAATCTCGTCAGAAACTTACAGCAATTTAGCTGAGGTTTACTTGCATGCTAAAAAAATTCAATCAGCATTGGATTACTTTGAATTAGCTCTTAAAATTGATCCAAATAATAAAAACGCTTTAATGGGTAAAAAGAATATTTCACGTAAAATTGACTCAAAAATTTCGAAAGATGCTTAGTAAATTATTCATTTTAGTTTCCACATTTTCGTTCTTTACTCTTGCTCAGCCAAGTGATGTCATAAATAGAACTCTTCAGCAAGCAATTAGTGACTATAAAGAGGCGAGATGGACGTCTTCACTAAGTAATTTCAATAAAATAGCAAACGAATTTGAGTTAAACTCTAAGACATCACTCGCCCTTTTATTTATGGGCAAAATAAATTTAAAGCTTAATAATCATTCTCAAGCTGAAGGAAACTTACTGCGACTTTTAAAAGAGTTTCCGCAGAGCAAATATTCTGACGAGGCGAACATTACGTTGTCAAAAATTTATCTTGATCAGAAAGCTTATGCGAGATCATTTTGGAGATTGTGCACCATTCTTTGTGATTCTGATAAATCAGAAATAAAATCGTATTCGCGAAGTAAAGCTGAAGAAATTGGCATAAATTATTTATCTGCTGCTGAAGTTAAATCCATTTATGATACCACAAAATTATCAACTGTGAAACCGTTTTTGCTTTTGATAACTGGTAAGATTTATGCTAAACAAAAAAATTACAAACTTGCTCAAGAATTATTTGCAAAACTCATCGGCCTTTATCCTGATACCTATGAAATGAAAGAGGTAGTTAAATTGTCCGATGCAACTCCGATATCCAAAGAAGTTTTCGACAGTTCTAATATAGTTGGAGTGATGTTGCCGCTTTCTTCCAATTTATCCTCGTCCACACCTGCTTCAGAAATCCTGGAGGGAATCAAGTATGCGCTATCCGAATTCAATGAAGTACGAAACCAGAAAATCGGAATACTGATTCGTGACACGGAATTAAGCAAAAGCAAGTTGGAAGAAATTCATGATGAATTCAAAGAAATTGAGGGGCTTAAATGTATTGTAGGTCCTATCTACAGTTCAGAAGTGAAGGATGCCCTGAATATATTTGATGATATAAATGTCCCTATAATTTCGCCTACTGCCACTGAAGATTATTTAACAGAATCGCATCAGAATTTCTTTCAAGCTAATCCTTCCTTTAGTACGCGGGGGAGACTAATGGCTCAGTATATTTATTATGTTGGCAATAAAAGAAAAATTGCGGTTCTTAATTCAATAGATGGATATTCTCCGATTTTGAGCAGCAGTTTCACACAAGAATTTGAAAAGCTTGGCGGTAAAATTATTTTACGCGAATCTTACAGAAGCGGTAGTGTAGATCTAAACGAACAAATTGCAAGAATCTCGGAATCATTAAATCAAACTGAAGGAATATATATTCCGCTTGCAGAGAGAAAAGATATTCCGGTAATTGTGTCATTTCTTTCACAAATTAATTTAGAAGTACCAATTTATGGTGATCAGGATTGGATGACAGCATCGGGTTTAGAATCAGCAGCATTTTTGAATAATAATCTTACTTTTTGTTCTGATTATTTTATCAACTTTAATGATCAGGAATATCAAAATTTGAGTAAGAATTTCTTTTCTAAAACAAAAACAGATGTGAATAGAAATATGCTTTATGGCTACGACACAATGAAATACTTATTGACAATCATGCGCAATTCCTTTGCAGGCAGCGGGGCACTTAAACAAAAAATGATTTCCGGAATTAACTCCACGGGATTCCATAATAATATTTGTTTTGATTCGAACCGAATAAACAGGTATATGAATATTGTTCGTTATTCAAACGGAAAATTTGAATTGATAGATAAATTTAAGCTAAATAATTAATTCAATGGAAAAAATTTTAACTGTTAAAGAACTTCCTGCTGATGACAGACCCCGCGAAAAGCTGAAAAAGCTTGGTGCTGGTAATCTAACTGATGCTGAGCTTGTTGCAATAATCCTTAGATCAGGAAAAAAAGGGAAATCAGTTGTAACCATTGCTCAAGAACTAGTAAATAAGCATTTAAATCTTGCCGGACTTGCCACAATCTCAATATCTGAACTAAAAAAAATTTCAGGCATTGGTGAGGAAAAAGCCATAGGGCTGTTGGCTGCTATTGAAATTGGAAGGAGAATTCAATCACAATCAAAATGGTCGACGGACAAAAAGATCACTTCGCCTAAAGATATTGCCGAGTTCTTTGTTCCAATTTTACGAGATGAATTAAAAGAAAAATTTTTAGTGGTTTGTTTAAACAGTGCAAATAAAGTTACCAAGTTCGAAGCCATATCTGTTGGGAGCTTAAATTCCAGTGTGGTTCATCCACGGGAGATATTTAAATTTGCGATAGAAAACTCATCTGCAAGCATAATTTTAATTCATAACCATCCGAGCGGAAATCTTGAACCAAGTAACGAAGACATTGCAATTACAAAAAAAATAGTTGAAGCAGGGAAAATCTTAAACATAGAAGTGCTTGATCATATAATTGTGGGGGGAAACTCATTCACAAGCCTTGTTGAAAGACGATTAATTTAGTTTTCATCAACTCTGTCAATTATTTTTCAAATCAGCAATTGATATTGTATTTATGGCATAATTTTCGTAAAATTGTATTACAATTTTCTAGATAGTCAGAATAGACCGCGAAAATCGCTAATTTAGAGCACAATATTCTAGTTTTTAATCAATCAACTTAAACTATTTAATAATGGAGGTTATTATATGAAGTTAATTAAAGCGGTGAAATATTTAGTAGTCATTGCTATAATTGCGACTTCCGCATCGTTTATAACAGGTTGCGGAGGACTTAGCGAAGCTCAGATGGAAGAATTAAGAGGTCTGAGAAGTGAAGTTAGTTCACTTGAAGCCGAAGCAAAATCTTTGAAAGATGAACGCGCAAAACTCGAAAGAGAAATTGCCGACAAAAATGCTAAGCTTCAACAATGTGCAAAAGAGAAAGCAGAAACAACAGTTAATTTAACAAAACTGCCTAAATAAGAATTTTAAAATTGAAATTGGAGGTATATCTATGGAATTTAAAAAGTATCTAATAAGCTTCGTCTCGGTTTTGTTTCTTCTTTCCGTTAGTGCATTTGCACAAGAAGAAATGACTTCAGATGAATGGGAAGCTGAAATGACCCGTCTAAAGGATAAGAAAGAATCCTTAACAAAAGAAGTTAGTTCACTTCAAAATGAAGTAAATAATCTTAAAGCTACAAAACTTCAGAGCTATGAAGACTGTGTAAATGAATTATATACTATGGTTGGTGCTACAAAAGCTGATGTAGATAATTTCAGAAAAGCAGTTAGCGAGCTTGATGGAAAAGTTAGAAGAAAAGAAGGTCCAAAAGTTGACAGACAAACAGATCTTGATGCACTTAAAATGAATAAGATTAGTGCATTGCCTGAATTCTTCGATAAAGTGCATAATCAAATGCAAAGATCTTTGGATTCATGGGTTGAAGAAGTAAAAGAAACCAATTATACAGTTGTAAGAGGCGATCATCTTTGGGGTATCGCAAGAAAATCCGAACATTATGGAAATGGTTTTGCTTGGCCGATGATCTACAAAGCAAACCGAGATAAAATTAAAAACCCGGATTTGATTTATCCACAACAAGTTTTTTCAATTCCTAAACTTTCCGAAGAAGAAAAAGCTAAATACGACAAAGTTAGAAAAAATTATAAACCGGCTCCGGTTCAATAGTTTATTTTAAATTTATCTTGAAATATTCAGAAAAGCCCTTTTCATTAATTTGATAAGGGCTTTTTATATTTAAATTGAAATGACAGCTTTAGAAAAACGAATAACACTTGATAATGTTGATATGCTCAGTTTGCTCGGTTCAAACGATGCAAATTTAAGGCTTCTTGAAGATCGTTTTAATTCCGTTATTACATTTCGTGGCGAAAATGTAATCATAAAAGGGGTTAAAGAGGAAGTTGATGTTGTCGAAAAGACCATCAAAGAAATGGTATATGTTTTAAATACAAAAGGTTCGCTCAGAGAATCGGACATCAAAACAATTTTGGATCTTACAATTGAAGGCAGAGAAATTATCTCGCCAAAAGAATTTGATGCGATTGTTCTTTATACTAAAAACGATATTGTTAAAGCTAAAACTCCCGGTCAAAAAGTCTATTTAGACTCAGCATCAAAAAATGATATTTGCTTTTCAATTGGTCCGGCTGGCACCGGAAAAACTTACCTGGCGGTTGCAATTGCGGTTTCAGCGCTAAAAAAGGGGATTGTGAATAGAATCGTCCTAGCACGTCCGGCAGTTGAAGCTGGTGAAAGTCTTGGATTTTTGCCTGG
Source organism: Ignavibacteriaceae bacterium (assembly GCA_041739035.1). Classification (GTDB taxonomy): domain Bacteria; phylum Bacteroidota; class Ignavibacteria; order Ignavibacteriales; family Ignavibacteriaceae; genus XYD12-FULL-36-8. Next base: position 25,606 of record JBGSOQ010000186.1, read on the forward strand.
CGATTTTCGTGAAAAAATTGATCCCTATTTACGGCCTCTTTACGATGCACTTGATGATATGATTCCTTCCGAAAAATTGAAAACCTATATTGAAAAGAGAATGATAGAAATTGTACCATTAGCGTATATGCGAGGAAGAACACTTAACAATGCCTATGTAATTCTTGATGAAGCACAGAATGCTACCGATCTTCAGATGAAAATGTTCCTGACACGTCTTGGGGCTAATTCTAAGGCGATAATAACAGGCGACATTACTCAAATTGATCTTCCCAGTAAAACAATCAGCGGGTTGGTGCAGGCTAAAGAGATTTTGCGGGGAATAGAAGGAGTAGGATTTGTTTATTTAGATAAGTCAGATGTAGTAAGACATAAGCTTGTTAAAGATATTATTGATGCTTATGAAAAGTTTCGAAATACGGAAAGCTTATAAAACCGGTTTATTTGATTGTTGATTTACTTTCATTCCAATATTTGTCCATTTCTTCCAAATTAGATTCATTAATGCTTTTTCCTGACGATTTAATTTTTTCTTCAACAAATCTAAATCTATCAATAAATTTCCGATTTGTTTTACGTAAAGCATTTTCTGGATTAATATTTAAAAACCGGGCATAGTTAACTAAGGCAAAAAACACATCACCAACTTCACTCTCAAGTTTTGTATAGATTTGATCTTCGACTTCCGACATCTGACTTATCGTTTTTTCTTCCTCGTGCATTTCTTCAATTTCCTCAATCACTTTTTTCCATACATCGCTTTTCTTTTCCCAATCGAATCCAACTTTTGCTGCCTTTTCCTGCAGCCTATGAGCTCTCTGTAATGCTGGTAGATTTTCCGGAACACCTTCTAACACAGAATCTCTTCCTTCCTGCATTTTTATGGTTTCCCAATTTTTTTTAACATTGTCTGAATCTATCACTTGTACATCTCCAAAAACATGCGGATGTCTTCTGATTAATTTTTCGGTAATGCTTTTAATCACTTCATCGAGTGTAAATTTGCCATTTCCATCTGCAATCACGGCATGAAACACAACATGCAGTAAAAGATCGCCCAATTCCTTTTTCAGTTCTTCATAATCATTATTATCAATTGCTTCAATAACCTCGTGAGCTTCTTCCAGGGTTGCGTGTTTAATTGAATCGTTAGTTTGCTCTCGATCCCAAGGACATTCTTTCCGAAGTTTTTTAACAATATCAACAAATTCGTTAAATTTAGTGTAGTTCATTTACTAGTCTTTCAATTTATAGGCATTAAATTTTTTATAAAAAGCAAAAGAATTTCTCTTAAAAATTATTTGTAAACAGCAGATGAGACTAAAGCCAATAGATATTTCGATTTTGTAATTCCATCAGATAAATCTGACGGTAATAGATAATAAATTATTGTTCACTTTAGTTTATCTAACTTTAAGTTGATGAACGAATTTTGAGTTAAAAGTAATTTGCCTTTAGCCGCAAAATTGTATGTTGCACTTATTTTATTTTCAAACTTAACAAAAACTTATTCCCAAAAGAAAAGGATATATCATGATTGAGGAAAAAATTAATCAACTTGGTTTTATGCTTCCAACAGCTCCTAAACCATTAGCTTCATATATACCAGCTATTCAAACTGGTGATTTAGTTTTCACTGCCGGACAGCTCCCAATTAAAGATGGAGTCTTGGCATTCAAAGGTAAGCTTGGGAAGGAATTGAGTGAAGATGTAGGAAAAGAAGCCGCTCAACTCTGCGCTCTGAATTGTTTAAGCGTGATTAAAAACGAAATTGGAAGCTTAGATAAAATTGATAAGGTTATTAAACTTACCGTTTTTGTCAGCAGTTCTGATGGATTTATCAATCATCCGCAGGTTGCCAACGGTGCATCAGATTTAATTAGGGAAATCTTTGGTGAGAACGGGAAGCATGTGCGAAGTGCAGTTGGCGTTGCTGAACTTCCTTTAAATGCACCCGTCGAAATTGAAATGATTGTCAAGGTAAAATAGCTCTGATTAGAAACCACATTATTGTTATATTTACTGGAAATAAAATAGTTTTTTACTTGAATGGCCCCAAAGATCAATTCGGTCACGAAGGTGATGGAACAGTAAAGTGTTAAAAAGTAGATAAAATGTTAAGATTTGTGAGATATAGTGCATTGATTTTGTTTAACGATTTGCTTAAAATTTGAGTAATTAAAGAGGTAATAAATGAAAAAGATGATGATTTTGTTTGCTGCAATTATTTCGCTGAATGTCTATGCTCAATTCAAAGAACCTGGTTTTCCCACTGAAAGCATACGAGACGGAATTATTGATCAGAGTTCCGGTTCTTTGTTCGGTTTTTTGAATTCAGATAGTTTCATGATGAGGCACTCCTTTAACATGTCTTATTCAGCTTTTGGTAATCAAGGATTAGCTTTAGGAGTTTACACAAACAGCATGATGCTCAAATTAGCAGATAATATGAATTTTCAAGTCGATGCAAGTATCGTTCAATCTCCTTACTCAACATTTGGAAGAGAATTCCAAGATCAATTAAGCGGCATTTACATCACTAAAGCAGCTTTTAATTTCAAGCCATGGGATGATGTATTTATTTCAATTCAGTACAGAAATTTACCCATGTCTTATCACTATTCTGATTACGGTTTTTACTCTAATCGGTTTTATAGTCCATTTTTCCAAGAAGGATTTTTTGAAAGATAATTTTAATAATATTCAATTAGTGTTTTATAGAGAATAATTTTGTGAAAGGGAAGAACTCTTCTACCTCAAATAATAAAACAACCCGAAAATCCTCATCGATTTCGAATATTATTCTTATTGCTCTAATAATATTTTTAGCTGCTATTGTTGTGTTTCTTTCCTATTCGCTGTACTTAAAAATTCAGAATATCTCGCAAGATAAAAATAAATCTGCAGAGCAAGTTGCTTCAGCTATTATTCAAATTGAGGTGATGAATGGATGCGGAGTTGAAGGTGTTGCGGCCAAGTTTGCAAATTTTCTTCGGGAGCAAAACTTTGATGTTGTTCAAGTTGGAAATTACAGATCCGATAACATAGATGAAACGATTGTGATTGACAGAATAGGAAACAGAGCGAATGCTGAAAAGATTGCCGAGGTATTGGGAATAGAAAAAAAGAATATAATTCAGCAGCTTAATAAAGATTATTTTCTTGATGCAACTCTTGTAATTGGAAAAGATTATAATAAATTAGAACCATCAAACTGAGGAATAAATTTGGAATCAACCCAACTGGCAAACAAAATAACCGATTTGATCTTTAACAAAAAAGGATATGATGTTAAAATACTTGATTTACGAAAGCTGACAACAATTACTGATTATTTTGTGATATGCACAGGTGATTCCGACACTCAGGTTAAAGCCATTGCCGATGAGGTAAGTAAAGAGCTTCGTGACGACGGCATTAGATCATGGCATACCGAAGGGTATCAATCGTTAAATTGGGTGCTTCTTGATTATGTTGATGTTGTTGTTCATGTTTTCAAAAAAGAGATACGCGAGTTCTATAATTTAGAAAAATTGTGGGGTGATGCTCCATCAATAGATGTGATAGATCCTTTAATAAAAAAAGAACTTGTCGCTACTCCTAAAGTTAGAAAGTCCCACAAAAAGGTTTAACGAATGTGAGACCTCAGAAAAACCTTTTTAATCTCAGATTTAAGATCGGCCTTTATCATTGAAAAACTACCTTGTCGAAATATTCAGTAAAGCTTCCCAAAAATTAGAATATCTTCAAACTATTAAGATTACTTTTGATACTCCTAAGAATGAATCTCAAGGGGATTTATCTTCGAATGCGGCACTTTTACTTTCAAAACAATTAAAGAGACCTCCTCGGATTATCGCTCAAGAAATTCTATCTGCTCTTGACCTTGATAAAAGCATTATTACAAAAACTGATATTGCCGGGCCCGGTTTCATTAATTTTTATTTTACACCTGAATTTGTAGCAGGAATTATTAAAAATATTCTCTCAAATATTTCGCAATTTGGAAAATCTACTAGATACAGCAACAAAAAAGCTAATGTTGAGTTCGTTTCTGCTAACCCGACTGGACCTTTAACAGTTGGACATGGGCGCAATTCAGTTGTAGGGGATACAATCGCCAATCTTCTTGAATGGGTTGGTTATGAGGTTGACCGTGAATACTATTTTAACAATGCCGGAAGGCAGATGCGCGTTTTGGGTGATTCTGTTAAACAGCGTTATTTAGAATTACTGGGTAATAAAATTGATTTTCCGGAAGATTACTATCAGGGTGAATACATAATTGAAATTGCAAAAAAGTTGGTGACAGAATATTCGGAAAAGTTGGGTGATGAAAAAGCCGAAGGAATTTTTAAGGAAAAAGCTGAACAAGAAATTTTCGCTGAGATAAAGGATACTCTAAAACGACTTGGAATAAATCATAAAATATTTTTTAACGAAAATACTTTGTATGAAGATGGAAAAATAGATGCAGTTCTTGAAGAATTCAGAACAAAGGATTTATCTTATGAGAAAGATGAAGCGGTTTGGCTAAAGCTCTCAAAACTTGGGAATGAACAGGATAAAGTGATTGTTAAAGCGACTGGCGAACCAACTTACAGATTGCCTGATATTGCCTACCACATAACTAAGTTCAAACGTAA
>JBGSOQ010000195.1:0-2076 GCA_041739035.1 Ignavibacteriaceae bacterium
AATGCATCGGGAAGTTTGAACTCGTAAACTCCAAATTGACTTAATGCTAATGCAACGAAGAGAAGCACAATTCCGATAATTACAATTGGATTTTGAAGAAGTGTTCCAAAAACAGCGCCGCTCAATGAAGTTATTACACCAATTACGGAATAAGTCAGTGCCATTCCTAAAACATAAAGTACACCTAGAAGAAATAATCTGCTTGTCTTTCCTTCAGCTTGACCACCAAAGTAACCAATTGTAATTGGGATTAATGGATAAACACAAGGAGTAAGATTAAGAGCAAGACCAGCAAGGAAAATGAATAATAAACTCAGGAACAATCCGCTTTTCTCTAAAGTTGAACCAATTGAATTTGAATCATCCTTAACTTCAACAGCTTCTGTTTGAGTAGCGAGAACTTGATTCTTTATGTCAGTTAAACTGATATCGTCAGTATCCGAACTATCTTTGGTTACAATTGTATCTTGAGCCGTTAGCTCAGTGCCGGTAATTGCACTCTTTTCACTTACCACCACGTCAAATTTTGCTGAAGCAGTCTTAGGCGGAAGACAAGTAACATCATTACAAGCCTGATACTCAAGCACAACCTCAACATTTTGTTTCCCAGATGGAGCATTTTCCTGAACTTCGAAAGTCAAACCGATTTTTGTTTCGCCCTCAAAAACGGAAACAGGAGAATCAGAAAAGGAGAATTTCAAATCCAGCGGTTTGGGATATCTCACTTTAACAAGTTTAATTCCGTTTCCCTTTGCAGAAACAATAGTTGGAATTAAAAACTCATCATTAGGTTTGTTGGAATTAATGTGCCAGCTGGCGTTTATAAAAGCTGTAACATCAACGGTAAATTGTTTGCCTTTTTCTACTTCTGCAGCCGGTTTTTGAACGCTGAGTTTTACAATTTCCTCACCTTGGGAATAATTGAGATTTGAAAGTAGAACAAGTAAAATCAATAACAGCATATTTCGGTGGAATATATTCATATTAAACAAACCTTAGCTTTTTTAACAGTTAGATTCAGTCGTTTATTATTCGTTGCAATTAATTCGCAGATATCTTATTTCCTTCTTTATCCAGTAAAATTGGCTCACCAAGTCCTAATTTTTTAACATTTTCAAGCTGAGTTTTTGCATCTCCAGCAATTAGATAAATCATTTTATCCGGTTGAATGTATTTTTCAGCGAGAGTTTTGTGCTCATCAAGAGTCATATTCATAATCTGCTTTTCTTGATCTTTAACATAATCAAACGGAAGATCATACTTTGCAATCAGCGATAACATTCCACGCAAAGCATTAATGGTTTCGAATCTTAAAGCATTGGATTTGAGCAGAGCATCTTTTGTGAATTGTAAATCTTCCGAGGTAACACCATTTCTATATTTGATCATCTCATCTCTGAAAATTTCAGCAGATTCAAGAGTGGCATTTGATTGAACACCGGCAGAAGCAACAAAATAACCCGGAAATTCCGACCCAGTAAAACTTGTCCTTGCGCCATAAGTGTATCCTTTTTCTTCTCGAAGAATTAGGTTAACTCTTCCGTTAAAGCTGCCGCCAAGTGCGTAGTTCATTACTGTTGTTTTGTAAAAATACGGATGAGTGTATGCTATCCCGGGATGCCCAATTCTTATTTCAGATTGGCGGGCTCCGGGAAAATCTATAAAGTATAACGACGCTGATGTAAATGTTTTAAATGCTTTTGGCTGAGGCACGTTAATATCCAATTTTTTCCAATTGCTTTCTAAACTCTTGAACACATTCATTGCTTCCTTTTCGCCAACATTTCCGGCAATTGTAATGTTACTAAGTTGGGGTGAAAAACTCTTTGCGTAATAATTTTTCAAATCATCTAAAGTTATGGCAGAAACGGATTGTTCTGTACCGTCAATGTTTCTTGCCAAAATATTTTCATCACCATAAACCAATCGTGCAAAAACTAACGATGCAGTTGTGCTCGCAGAAGTTTTAATTCTTTTAATTCCCTCAATAGTTTCATTCTTTAATCGGTCAAACTCTTTTTCATCCCAGCGCGGTTCAAATAAAATTTCTTCAACAAGTCTAAATGTTTCTGCAAA
>JBGSOQ010000214.1:0-4048 GCA_041739035.1 Ignavibacteriaceae bacterium
CCCAATGGAACAGGATCATATCATACTTTAATAAAAACAGCTTTGGTAATGCTATTTGGATTTAGCGAGGTGATAAGCCTATCATATGCGTTTTTAACTCATTTTATTTCTTATGTACTGTTTATTATTGTTGGATTAATATCATTTTTAATATTGAATAAGCAGCATGAAAATTTACTCAAGCTGGTGAAAACTGAGGTTGATAAGTTGTGAAATCATTTTTCATCATATTTTTCTTGATATTTGGATTAACCACAACTAATGCGCAATATTCGCTCCGCGCAAGTATGGGAATCGATTTTGCAAATACTCCGTCACTAAATGATTACATAAATCAAACCTTCCATGGTACTGATCCGATAGGCGATTTTAATACTGCAATTAATTTCTCAGGTGAAGTTGGTTATTCTCTTAAAAGCACATTCCAAATGGGGCTTGAACTAAGTTATCTTATTAATTCATATACTTATTCAAGTGACCTTGGCAAGTATGAACTGGATTATGATATCATTGCTCCATCGCTTTTGGGGTACTATGTTTTAGGTGGAAGTGGGTATAATTTTAAATTCGGCGGCGGAGCCGGGATTCGTTTTGTTAATGTTGATCTATACTCTCCCGGAACAACAATAATCACGAACTATTCGGGTACAGGTTGGGGTATAATCTTGCGCGCAGAAGGGAACACGCTGCTCGGCGGAAATTTTTATGCAAACATCGGTGCTGATTTGAAATACGATATTAACGGCTCTCCCAAATCTAACAGCCAAAATCTTTATAACAGCATTAGCAGAGAGAATGTTAATCTCAACTCACTTGCTGTGGGTTTGCGACTCGGAGTATCATACATTTTTTAAGGAGAAAAATTGAGTATAATTGAAGCAATAGTGTTAGGAATTGTTCAAGGTATAACGGAGTTTCTTCCCATCAGCAGCACGGGACACGTTACACTCGCCGGCAAACTTATGAATTTAATTTCCGATACTAACCCTGAAAAATGGACATCTTTTCTGGCAATTATTCAGCTGGGAACCTTATTAGCTGTTCTTATTTATTTTTGGAACGATATACTCAGCATTTTGAAAGAATTCTTTTCTGAGAACTTAAGCAGCAGAAAAAAATTCTCAGAACAATCACAAAATTCTAAATTGGGCTGGTTGATAATCATTGGCTCAATTCCGGTATTCTCTCTTGGACTTTTATTGAAGGATTTGATAGAAGGATCGCTGACCAAAAATCTATATGTAATTACGGGAAGCATTTTATTGTTTGCAGTTGTGTTGGCGATTGCTGAAAAGGCCGCAACCTTTAAAAAAGAAATGAAAGATATTACAGTTCGCGATTCTCTTCTGATTGGTATTGCACAAGTTTTTTCACTGGTTCCAGGCGCATCAAGATCGGGAGTTACAATAACCGGCGGTTTATTTATGGGATTAAAACGTGAAACAGCTGCGAGATTTTCCTTTCTGCTGAGTATTCCGGCAGTATTTGCCAGCGGGTTGTTCCAGCTTTATGAAGCATTAGAATATTTAGATAGTTCTATGATTTTAAGCTTAATAATTGCAACTATTTTTTCTGCAATCAGCGGTTATCTGGCAATAGATTTCTTACTTAAGTTTTTAAAAAAATACAGCACCTTTGTTTTTGTCTATTATAGGTTTGTGCTGGGAATACTGATTTTAATTTTACTTATTTCAAACATTATTAAACCATAAGGAGAAAATATGTACCGAGTTCTCATCCTCTTTTTGTTCTCAGTGATATTTATTGCCTGCAGCGGAATGAATCCCGAAAATAAAAATCAGAATACTTCAAACAACACTCAAAAGGAATCTTTACAAATGAACGAACTAAAAAAAGATACAATCACAGTAGCGGTTATTCAAACTAACATGGGAGCGATTGAAATAGAGTTATTTGCAGACAAAGCAGTAAAAACCGTACAGAATTTTGTGGGTTTAGCCGAAAAGAAATATTATGATGGAATTATCTTCCACAGAGTAATTAATGATTTTATGATTCAAGGCGGCGATCCAACCGGAACCGGTTCTGGCGGAGAAAGTATTTGGGGTAAAGCTTTTGAGGATGAAGTTAAAACTGGACTGAAACATAGTTCTGATGGAATATTATCAATGGCTAATGCCGGACCAAACACCAATGGGAGTCAATTTTTCATAACTCTAAAAGCTACTCCTTGGCTTGATGGAAAACATACGGTCTTTGGTAAAGTTATTTCCGGATTGGATGTAGTTAAGGCTATTGGTAAAGTTAAAACTAATCAAAATGACAGGCCCCTAACTGACGTAGTTATGCAAACAGTTACAATTGAAAAAAGAATAAAATAATTAAACAAATCAGCCCGCAGCCTCGGTTGTGGGCTGATATTACAAACACCTCCCTAATGGCACAAAGCAGAAAAACAGCCCCCTCTTTATTAGAAGCAATAAAAAATGTGAAGAAAGGAAAGATTCTTTCTCTCTACTATTTGTTTGGCGAAGACACGTATAGTCTTAGTCTCGCTGTTAAAGCAATTGAAGATGCTGTTAGTCCATTTATCATTTCAGATTTTGATAAAGATATATGTTACAGTGATGATAGGAATCTTCAAGATGTAATTAACATAGCAAGAGCTTTTCCGTTTGGTTCTCAAAAAAAACTAATTATATATAAAGAAGCTGAAAAAGTAAAAGACAAAAAACTGCTGGAAGACTATATTTCATCTCCTCCGGATTTTACGGTGCTAGTTCTTGTTCACAATGGAAAGATTACAAATCTCACTTCATCTCCCTTCAGGCTTTTGCTCGAAAAAGATTTTCTTTACGAAGCCAAAGAGCTAAAAGGTGAAAATATGATTGATTGGGTTAGAGAGTTGGTTGCCTCTAAAGGAAAGCAAATATCAGGTGAAAATGCTGTGTTTCTTGCGGATATTTCAGGAGAAAACCGGCTCATAATTGAAAATCAGCTTGAAAAAATTATCACATTCCTTGGCGATAATACGGAAATCACTTTTAAAGCGATAAAGGAGATTACGGCATCAATTAAGGAGTATAGCATTTTTGATTTGCAAAATGCTGTCTTTCAAAAAGACAAACCCGCGGCACTTAATGTAGCATTCAACATTCTTGAGCAAGGTTTTGATGCAACTTATATTGTGAATATGCTAACAAAATCATTCACCGGGCTTTCCCAGATAAGAGAGTTAAGTGATAAGAAAACACCTGACAATGAAGCAGCTATAATTGTAGGAACGCATCCTTTTTATCTTAAAAATTTTCAAAGGGCGCGAGTCCTCTTCACCGATAATGATCTGATAAAAGCAGCAGAATCATTACTAATAGCTGATATTTCGATTAAGACAACCTCTACAGAAGCCAAAACAGTGATTTCACTTTTAATAGCAGAACTTTTTTAGATAATTTACCACAGCTCTAATAAGTCGAATCTGCGACATTTCTAAAGAGTTATCGGAAAATTTATTTAAATTCTGTTTGTAAACACTAAACATTTATGATTAAAACAAAACTATGAGAACGAAATTAGATATTGCAAAAAACTGGCTTCCTCGCTACACCGGAACTCAAATTGATGAGCTGGGTGATTATATGCTCCTCACAAATTTTCAAAATTATGTGGAAAAATTTGCAGATAGATTTAAATGCAATATTAATGGAGTCGGGAAACCTATGCAAACTGCAAACAATTCAAAGGGACTTTCGATTATAAACTTTGGTATTGGTTCTGCGAATGCTGCAACGGTTATGGATTTGCTTGTTGCTCGCAAACCAAAAGCGGTTTTATTTCTTGGCAAATGCGGTGGATTAAAGCGCTCAACGGAAATTGGGCATTTTATTCTTCCAACAGCGGCTATTCGCGGTGAAGGAACTAGTGATGATTACAAACCGAAGGAAGTACCGGCATTGCCTTCTTTCAAACTGCACAAATTTGTGTCCGATAAGATACTTGCTCATGGTTTAGAGTACAGAACCGGTGTTGTTTACACCACTAATCGAAGAGTTTGGGAATGGGATGAGCAGTTTAAAAAATATTTAAG
>JBGSOQ010000254.1:0-14395 GCA_041739035.1 Ignavibacteriaceae bacterium
CAGATGCTGGAGTTTCATTGGGAGTTGTGATAGGCGGACTTTTAATTTTCTTTACTGGCTGGACGTGGGTTGATCCAGTAATAAGCCTGGTAATTGTTTTGGTTATTACACTCGGAACTTGGAGTTTACTAAAAGATTCCTTTTATCTATCGATGGATGCTGTACCAAAACAAATTAACTTAAAAGAAGTTGAAAATTATCTGAAAACACTTGATGGTGTTCATGAGGTACATGACCTTCATATATGGGCGATGAGCACAACTGAGACTGCCCTTTCTGCACATTTAGTTTTGGATAATTATCCTGCAGATAACAAGTTTGTTGAATCAATCAATAAAAAATTGTTTAAAGATTTTAATATTGAACATCCTACTCTACAGTTTGAACTAATATCCGAAGCAAATAATTGCGGAAATTGTGCTTCAGGATAATACAACGGCAATAATTTTTAATCTTTTTCAACATAATTTTTATCGAGCATGTCTTCTTCGCTTCTCTACAAGTTTATTTTCATTGCATAATTACTTAATTTTGTTCAGATTCAAATAGCAAAAAAAATGCGTTATTTATTAGTTATACCTTCAATTGATATTAAAAACAGAAAGACTGTTAGAGTTGTTCAGGGAATTCCGGAACTTGACTGCAAAGAGTACGGAAGTGATCCTGTCGAGATGGCAAAAATTTGGCGTGCTGAAAATGCTAAGATGCTTCATGTTGTGGATTTTGATGGTGCTCACGACCACTCTCAAAAAAACTTTAAAGTAGTTGAACAAATGTGTTCTTCGGTTGTAATACCTGTAGAGTTTGCTGGTGGTATTAGAAATCTTGATGATGCAAAAGCAATAATGGAAACAGGTATTTGCAGACTTGCATTAGGAACAATGCCAATCTCTAATTTAGAGGAGTTTAAGAAAGTATTCGAATTATTTGGTCCAACTAAAATCGTCTTATCTCTTGATATAATGGATGATGAGCTAATCATTAGGGGAAGAAGAATTAAAACAGGCATAAATTATAAAGATTATGTTATCAAAATGTCTGCGATGGGAGTTGAAAGATTTATTGTTACAGATGTTTTAAGAAATGGTGTCCTTGGCGGACCAAATATTGAACTTTGCATTGAAATCGCAAAAATCACTAACAAAAAAGTTACTGTTTCTGGCGGAGTTAGAAATAAAGATGAGTTAATGGACATTCAAAAGTTAATACCAATCGGTATTGATTCCGTAATAGTCGGCAGAGCATTGTACGAGAACAAGTTCCCCTGTCAAAAATTATGGCGAGTTGCTGAAATTGGAATCTTCAATTAATTAAATGGTGAATAATGAAAGAAAATGAAAAAGTAATTCGAAGTAGTTTTTGGGCCAACTTATTTAAATCGCCAACGGATAAATCAGATTTACAGGAAATTCTCACTACAATTCCGATGTTCGCACAGATGTCTAAAAAAGATTTATCACCTTTATTCAACATAATTCACAATAGAAGCTATGTTAAAGGTGAGTACATATTTCATCAAAGTGATCCAGGAATTGGTTTATACATAATTCGTGAAGGTGAGGTTCGAATCGAAAGAAAATTGGAATCATCTGAAAATATCTCCCTTGCAAAATTTAAAGTGGGTGACTTTTTTGGAGAGTTAGCTCTCGTCGACGATGAAAAACGATCAGCTTCGGCAATTGCTGATTCTGACGTTAAATTAGCAGTAATTTTTAAACCGGATTTGGACGAATTCATATTACATTTCCCCAAAAGAGGCGTTAAAATTCTTCAGGGTATTTCACATGTTTCAGCTGTCCGTTTAAGACAACTGAATGAAGAAAATATTAAACTACAAACAATCATAAAAAAACATTCGGAGAACTAACATGGAACCTAATATAAAAAAAGTGCTGGTACCCGTAGATTTTTCCGACTATTCTAAAAGCTCCCTTCGTTATGCAGTTAGTTTTGCCAAACATTTCAAAGCTGATATTTGCCTGGTTTACGTTGTAGAACCAATGGTTTATCCTCCTGATTTTAGTATGGGGCAAATCGCAATTCCATCTGTTGACATTGAAATGGACAAAAGAGCATCGGAAGAATTAAACAATCTTGCTAAAAAGGAAATCCCTCCGGATATTAATTCCAAGGTGATCGTCAAAACCGGGAAACCGTTCGTAGAGATTGTTGAAACAGCATCAGAAGAAAATGTTGATTTGATCATAATCGCAACACACGGTCACACCGGAATAGAGCATGTTCTATTTGGTAGTACTGCGGAAAAAGTGGTTAGAAAAGCTCCATGCCCAGTTCTAACGCTCCGTGAGCCAATTAAAGGATTTGAGTTTAAGGCAGGAATTAAAAAAGAGAAAAAAGTTTAGCTGCATAAACGGTTTCTTTGAGACTAATCTTAATCACGAGAATCTGAGTTTATTTTTTTTCAACCTTAGTAACAAAGGTGGCATTCAATATCTTCAACCTTATCACTTTATTTGATTGTATGAGCACATCTTATGTTTAATAAGGTCATAAGGTTTTTATATTGGGAGTTGACTAGGTACTAAAGTCAATTCTCTGAAGCTCTTTTTCATTTTGTTACCTATTCCTACAAATAGTAAGCTCCGATGGAGGTTAAAAATACAAGGTGAGTCCCATAGGAACGGACTGCCTGCCCTCAGCAGGCGGGTTTGTAATGAAAAGCTAAGTGTTAAAAACTGAGTTCCAACGGAACGACCAGTTAATGAACTCAGTTCCTTTGAATTGCTATCTGAATTGTGAGAGATTGGTCGTTTCTGTGAATCTAATTTTTTCTGTTGATTACAAAATCTACTAAGGATTCGAGCGCAACTCTGCTTTGAGATTCTGGAAATATTTGAAGTGAATTTCTCGCTTTCTGCGCATATTGAGAAGCTGTATCGAGAGCATAGTTCAGTCCATCATGCGTTTTAACAAAATCAATTACTTTTTCAACATTATTCTTATCCTTGCCATTTTTTATAAGTCTTTTAATCTGATACACCTCATCTTTGGATACTTTGCTGAATGAATAAATTAACGGCAGAGTAATTTTTTTTTCTTTGATATCCGTACCGATCTTCTTACCAAACAGCTTATAGTTTCCATCGAAATCTAAAGTATCATCTTTAATCTGGAAAGCTATGCCTAATGATTCACCATAAACTCTCATCGCTTCAACATATTCAGGCTTCTCTGAACTGCTTAACGCCCCGATCTGGCAGCAAGTTTCAAGAAGTGAAGCAGTTTTATCTTTGATAACTTGAAAATAAGTTTTTTCGTCAATATCCAGTTTCCTGGTCTTTTGAATTTGGAGAAGTTCCCCTTCTGCCATCCTTCTAACAGTATTCGTTATCACTCCAAGAAAATCATAGTCCTTACCATCAACCGCAAGCATTAAACCGCGAGACAATAAATAATCTCCCATTAAAACTGCAGCTTTATTTTTGAATAATGCATTAATTGACCACATTCCCCTTCGCTTCTCAGCATTGTCAACAACATCATCATGAATGAGAGTTGCGGTATGAAGGAATTCCACCAAAACAGCACCTCGGTATGTCCTTTCTGAAATTTCGCCTAATACTTTTGCAGAAAGAAGTACCAAAATTGGACGAATTTTTTTTCCTTTTTGTCTAATTATATACCGCGCTATCAAATCAACTAAGCCAACATTCGATTTCATAGCATGCTTAAAGCGGGCACTAAACTGCTCAAATTCGCTTTTAATTGGCTGGCTTATTTCAGTCAGATTACTGGAAATCAAGATTTTTTTATTGATAGTTTTGAAATTAATATACTTACTTCATAAAGCAATACCAACGGAACCGCTAATATGATCTGTGAAACCGGATCAGTGCCAGGAGTTAAAATTGCGGCGAGAACCATGATGACAACAATTGAATGTTTTCTGTACTTACGCATAAATTCCGGTGTTAAAATTCCAAGCTTGGACAGAAAAAATGATATCATAGGAAGTTCGAAAATTAATCCTGCAGCAAGCATCACGCTAATTATGATTGACATATACTCATCAATAGCAAATTGATTTATGATTTCCTTAGAACCAAACTGAGCTGCAAATTTCATAGTTAGTGGGAGCATTATAAAATATGCAAATGAAATTCCGAGTAGAAAGCAGAGAGAAGAATATATTACAATAGCTAATATATATTTGCGCTCCTGTTTTTTTAAAGCCGGGGCGATGAACTTCCATAGTTGATAAAAAATATTTGGAACACTAGCAATTACACCGCCAATAATGGCTATTTGCATATATAAAAAAAGTTGTCCGAATGGTTTTAAGTTTTGGAGCGAGGCGCCGGATTCTTGAGCAGGTTTTAGAAGTATGACATCTACGAGAAAGTCAATAAATATCCAGCAAACGATTGCTCCAATCACGATGCCTAGAATAGAATAAATTATTCTCCACCGTAATTCCTCCAGATGCTCGAGAAAAGTCATCTCGATGCCCGAACCGTTGCCAGAGTTTGTATTCTGATTGTGTTTTTTAGAGGTCACACTAATTTTTTATTAACTCAGTGTATAAGGGAAATTTTGAAGCGAAGTCTTTAATCGAATTATTTATGTCGTGCAAAGCTTTTTCATCACTGTTTTTATTTATTGCTTCATTAATGAACTCTGCAATATGAACCATTTCCATTTCTTTCATTCCTCTTGTAGTCAATGCAGGAGTGCCGACTCTTATTCCGCTAGTAACGAAAGGACTTCTTTGATCAAACGGAACCATGTTTTTATTTACAGTCATTCCGGCTAACTCAAGAGAAATTTCTGCTTGCTTTCCAGTAACATTTTTATTTGTGAGATCGATCAGCATTAAATGATTATCGGTTCCACCGGAGATGACATCAAAACCGAATTCCATTAATTTATTCGACAATGCTTTCGAATTTGATACAACTTGCTGAACATATTTCTTGAATGAATCATCCAAAGCTTCACCAAATGCAACAGCTTTTGCCATAATTATGTGCATTAAAGGCCCCCCTTGAATTCCCGGCATCACCATGCTATCTATAAGTTCAGACATTAGTCTCAATCTATCACCCTTTGGTGTACGAATTCCAAATGGATTTTCCTTATCTTTTCCAATCAGAATGATTCCTCCACGCGGGCCTCTCAATGTTTTATGAGTTGTTGATGTCACGACATCACAATAATCTAACGGATTTTGCAGTAAACCTTTTGCAATCAATCCAGCAGGATGTGCCATATCACACATCAAAAAAGCTCCGATAGAATCTGCTATCTCTCGGAATTTTTTATAATCCCAGTCTCTTGAATATGCGCTTGCACCAGTTACAATTAGTTTAGGTTTTTCTTTTTTCGCTAAGTCAGCTATTAAATCGTAATCAAGAAGTCTCGTTTCGTTATTCAAAGTGTAACTTATTGCTTGATACAATTGTCCTGAAAAATTGACAGGAGAGCCATGCGTTAGATGGCCACCATGGGCAAGACTTAAACCCATAAATTTATCGCCAGGTTTAAGATAGGTCATAAACACAGCCATATTTGCCTGTGATCCGCTATGCGGCTGGACATTAACACACTCGGCACCAAACAATTTTTTAAGTCTTTCACGTGCAAGATTTTCAGCAATATCAACAAATTCACAACCGCCATAATATCTTTTGCCAGGATAACCCTCAGCATATTTATTGGTCAAAACTGAGCCCGCGGCTTCTAGGACAGCCAGACTTACAAAATTTTCTGATGCAATTAATTCTAATTTATCTTGCTGACGTTTAGTTTCTTCTAATAAAACGCTGAATATTTCCGGATCATTCTTTAAATTTTGGTACATGATTTTTCTGATGAATTTTTAAAACAACTAATTATTCTCAATTTTTTTAACCCGTCTTTCATGCCGGCCCCCATCAAATTTAGCATTCAGCCAAACGTTCAATATATTGTAAATATTGCCTTCATCCAACAATCTTTCGCCTAAAGCCAAAAAGTTTGCGTTGTTGTGACGCCGTGAAAGTTCAGCCATTTCTTCGTCCACAACTAATGCTGCTCTTACACCTTTAAATTTATTGGCAACTATTGAAACACCAATTCCGGTACCGCAAATACCTATTCCAAAATCAGAAATATGTTCCGATACATCTTTTGCCGCTTGCTTGATAAAATCAGGATAGTCAACAGAGTCGGAAGAAAAGGTTCCGTGATCGATAATCACGAAACCCTTTTTTTCTAAATAATTTTTGATAAGCTGCTTATACTTATAACCTGCATGGTCAGAAGCAAGGGAAATTTTCATTACGGTACAGTTATGCTGCGTCCTATCCAACCAAAACAGCTGCCTGTTATAGGAATAACAGTCCCGGATTTAAGTTTCCGAAAGAAATAATCTTCTTTCGTTGGTACTGAATTACTCAATGCATTTATTCTATCCTGTGCCTGTTGACCAATTGAAGAATCGGTGTTTTTTGCTTTTCTATAAGTATCAACCGCTAACTGGTAGACACACTTTGTTTCGAAATCAAAAGTACAACCTCTAGCAGCTTGCTCGTACAATAATCCTTCATTGAAAATGGATTGACCCCAACCTTTACCAACATCGTTTGCTTTTTGATATTGTGTTCTTGCCGCAGATAATTGTCCCTTATCTTTGTATAATATTCCTAAATTCAAGTAGTGGACTTTATTTTCAGGATCGAGCTGAATCAATTTCTTTAATGCATTTTCCGCATTATCCAATTTATCAGTTTTCTGATAAGCTGAAGCTAATTGATTCCAATAATTAACCGATTCAGGCTCATTTCCAACAAGAAATTCAAGGGCAACAATCGCTTCTTCATATCGGCTTGCTTTAATTGCTAAGGCAGCATATTTCCATGCTTTGGTAAGATTATCTCTATCGAGGTCCCAGGTTTTCTTTGTGAGGTCGACCAGTTCATCAATGTTTTCGACCAAACTTTCCAATTCGATAGGCCATTGAGGAGTATTAGGCTCTTTCTCCTGCAGCATCGAGTATAAATCAATTGCTTTAGATTTATAATCATTTTCCTCTGCTATGTTCTTCTTATACAACTGCCCCAGCCGATTGTAATAGTATGAAGTCAAAGTAGGATCATAATTAAATGCTTCCTCATATTCCTTAATTACGATATCATCTTTTTCGCCAAGCCAAATTTCGGAAACATAAGCTTTACGAACTTGAAAATATCCTTTTGCATCAGGAAAATGCTCTAAAGCTAAATCATAAAAGTAAAGTGCTGTATCGTTAATACTCTGTATCATTTCCGGAGAAGCATTCGAGGAATCACGCATATACCATAAGCAATCTTCCATCTTATAGTAGATCCATTTTGCAAATCGTTTCGGATCCATTTCCAAAACAGACCAACCGTATGGAATTGCACTATTACAATCTTTATTCTTATAATATTCTGAGAAAAGACTATATTCAGTTAGAATTTTTGTTGAATCGGAAGAAGAATAAACATATTCACGATTTGCAACTTTTGTGCTTGCCGGTGCGCAATAACTTATAAGAAGAAGTGCAAGTATTGCTAATGTTTTTGTTAGATTTTTCAATTTATTTCCTCTGAAATTATTGAAGTAATTATTTATCTTGTCTAAGGAACCAAAGCTCTCCAAGACTGAAACCTATTCCCAATTTAATAATATCTTCCTGTAGAAGATTTGATTCTTTACTACCTCTTCTAGAGTACATTAAACCAATATCAAGAGTATTTTCATAACTTAAAGGTAAAGATGCACCAAGAGAAACTGAATATTGATTAATGCCCTGGCTATAAACTAAATACTGAGTTTGTTCATAGCTTAAACCTGCACGCAAAATGATTTGTTCCCAAAAAGTACTGCCTAATTCACGTAAAGGTCGATATTCGAAACCACTGCTGATTTTGTATGCATTTCTTAGTTCTAGTGAATTTAAACCGTTTGATTTGTAATTACTCCATGCCTGGGAAGAATAATCCAAGCTTAGTAAATATTTATTACTGAGGACAAAACTCATTCCTATTGATAGTTTAGGCGGTATTTCTAATTCTCCACGTCCTGAATTTAATGTGTCTAGACCAACTACCGATCTTGCAGTGTAAAGAGTGTCATTATTAATATTAGCAAAAAGATTGAAGGATAGGCCTAATCTAAAATCTGAGATTGACGTGAGATCGAATATTTTAGAAATATCCGGACTTATCAAACCGAAAGTACCGCCAATTCCACGATACTGATAATTCCTTTCATACTCGCTTGAATACGAAGATGAATTTATGAAATCAACTCGTGAATTATAATTAATATTTCCAAAATAGTAATCGAACGAAGCACCTATTGCTAAATCAATTGGCAGTAAATAAGATGAACTTACAAATACTTTTGAGAGTCCTCCCTTGCCGGAATACTCAATTTTATAATCGCCAATTAAAGGATTTATAGAGCTGGAATTTTCAACTACATCGTAGCTGACATTTGAAAATGGTACCAATCCAAATGCCATTCCTATCCCATAAGTATTACTTAGAGGAACTCCAACGGTGAACCCACCGAAATCAGTTTCTGCGAAATAACTTTTCTGAAGATTATCACCCAGGAATGTTCCGTTATATTTGAGACTGAACTCTATTCTAGTTTTACTAATTCTATAAAGTGAGGCAGGATTAATAATCGAAATAAAGTCAACATCTGCTATTGATGTTCCAAGCTGTCCCATTCCCATTCTGCGTACCGAATATGAATAATCAATGTCTCCCACTCCATAGCGTGAATAGCTTGAACTGCTTTGAGCGAATAAACCGCAGCTGCTTGAGGCAAAAACAATTACAATAAATATTAAGCTAATTTTTGATTTCATTTTTTAGAAGTGTATATAATTTGAAGCTTAGGTTTTTCATCAATTGACGCCGCATTGCTGCCTTTAATTGCGAATATTTCAACACCATTTAATTTATCTGAAGCAGAAATTAGCAATCCTTGATTTTTATTTTCAATCAGGTTTCTCTGAATAAACGATGTAACACTGCCTCTAAATGTATTTCCATCCCTTTCAAGGAAAAGTGAAAAGCTGGAATCAATTGCTACACTTATACTGTCAGTTAAATAATTTACTCTTAATGAATTTGTGAAACTTGAACCTGTTAAAGTTTTTATCGTATCCAGCGTTACAGTCAATTGTGCGTAATTCACAACAATTTCTTTTGGCAGACTTGAAATATCGAAATATAATCTTGCCTCGCTGTTAAGCCCGGATTGAATAGCAAGATTTTCAATTCCGACATCCGGAAGTGAACCGCTGACGACACTCAAATCAATGGATGGGAAAAAACTCAAAGTATCTGTATAGACTCCCGCCTTTTGTATAACAATTTCCAACCTTGGTACTGGAAAATCTGCAATTGTTAATGCCTGAAAGCCAATTATTTTTCCTGAATTAGAAGATGGCTGAATGTACAGTCCGTTATCAATTGGAGTAGCAGAATCGGCTCTTGCTTTTAACCAATTAAGTGCTGTTTGCGTATCAAAATAAAAACTATTAATAGAATCTGAAAAACTTTTGCTGGAAGAGATATCAGCTGCATCAAAGGATAATGACAATAGACTATCAGCAGAAAATCCTGTGGACCAATTGCTGTTTATTCCATGAACACTATAATCGATTTGAGCAAGTGAATCGCCAAAAGTGTAATTTTTTGTGAATTTTACAAAGGCAGATTGAACAGTTATCTCATTATTATCAAGCTGCTGATCGATAGAATCTGCAAAGAAAATAAGAAACTTGACTAAAATTCCAGCTTCAACATTATCTTTTTTGCCAAGTAAAAGCCTGTCAGCATTGCTGAGTGCAATAACTTTTTTATAAACATTTGAAGATTGGAACAAAGAATCTTTAGCTGAATCAAGTTCAAGAACATTTATTAAATCTTGATCCAAAAGCTTAGCCCCTATTGAGGAAGGCGAATCGCTGCAAGAAAAGCTAATAATTGATACTAAGAACAGCAGTGCTAGAAAAATACCGCGAATTGTCAAATTATTTTTCTCCGGAAAAATCGTTAATGATGAAATTACAAGCTTGAGCTAGATTTTCGGCAACAAAAGTGGGAATTTTATTTTGCTTTTGCAAGATAGAAATACTTTCCGTTCCGTAGCCAGTTTTCACCAGTACAGTTTTCAACCCTGCATTAAAGCCACAAATTACATCAGCGGAAGAATCTCCGACAAAATAAGATTTAGTTAAATCTATCTTAAAATCCTTTGCAGCATCAAAAACAAGTTTAGGAGAAGGCTTACGGCATTCACATTCCGCTTCGGAATTAAAATCGGGGTGGAAAGGACAATAATAAAAAGCATCAATGGAAGTTTGTTCTGCCGACAGCAGTTCATTTATTTTATCGTTAACAGATTCAACCATTTGTTTTGTTATTAATCCTCGAGCAATACCGGATTGATTTGAAATTACAAGAAGTTTACAATTTAATCTTGATTTCAAGATTGATAGTGCTTTTGCTGTCCCCGGAAAGAGTTTGACGTTTGAAGGTTCGCCTAAGTAACCCGGATCATCGTTGATGGTTCCGTCCCTATCAAGAAAAACAGCGCAATTAGACATTAATTGTTGTCAAGAATGGTTTTGTAAAGATCCACATACTTTTTAGCCGAAGAATTCCAGCTAAAATCCATTCTCATTCCGTTACGCATAATCTTTGTCCACTTTTTCTTATCTTCAAAAAGTTTTAAAGCGCGTTTAACTTCTTTGAGCATAGCTGTGGAGTCATATTTTTTAAAGACAAAACCATTGCCCTCTTCGGTTTTTTCATCATATCTGATAACGGTATCAGCTAATCCGCCTGTTTCCCGAACAATTGGAACAGTACCATATACAAGGCTGTACATTTGATTTAATCCGCAGGGTTCAACTAAAGACGGCATGAGAAAAATATCTGCACCGGCTTCAATTAAATGAGCAAGCTCATCGTTAAAGCCTAAATAGCATGCGAATTTTTGTTTATTCTTATTGCTCATCTTCTCGAAAAAGCTGTGATACTTTTTATCACCGGTGCCTAGAAGAACAAGCTGAAGATCCATTTTCATTAATTCGTTAAATGCGTCCGTAATTAAATCCATTCCCTTTGAGTTAAAGAGGCGTGCAATCACACCAACAATAGGTATCTTCGGATCATATTTGAACCCAAATTTATTAGCAAGTTCAATTTTGTTTTCAGCTTTGTGCTCAATGTCTTTAAGGGAATATTTTTTGACAATTTGTTTATCCTTTTCAGGATTCCAAACATTCATATCAATTCCATTCACAATTCCAAAAAGATCATTCTTCCTTTTTGCAAGAACACTTTTCAAACCGGATCCCAATTTTTCATCAGTACAAATTTCTTTAGCGTAAGTCTCACTTACGGTATTGATAACATCCGCGAACTTCAACCCGCTTTTCATGAAATTAATTTTTCCATTCATTTCAATTCCACGATCAGAATTTAATTCCTCAGGAAGGCCGGTTTTTTTAAATGTCGATTTCGGAAATTCTCCTTGATACTCAATATTATGGATGGTAAAAAGAGTCCTAAACTTATCAAAGTTCTCGTTATCCTTGTAAATTGTCTTCAGATAAGCCGGAATTAACCCGCATTGCCAATCATTGCAGTGAATTATGTCAGGAATCCAGCCTAGTCTCGTGATAAGTTCAGGAATGGAGCGCGCAAGCAGAATAAACCTTTCATCATTATCGGGATAGTCTTTTTCAGTTTTAGAATCAACATAGAGACTATTTCTGCTTCCAAAATATTCTTGATTTTCTAGAAAATAGATTTGCACTCTAACTTTAGGTCCAGGTAAAAAACAAGATTTTAGAGAAAAAACAACATCTTTTTCACCAATTTTGACCTGAATATCTTTTAACCTAACAACCTCATGAATTTTAAATTTACGCTGATCTACCGCGCCATATTTGGGTACAACAATTCTAACCTCATGCCCCATATCGGACAAATATTGAGGCAAAGCAGATGATACATCAGCTAAACCTCCTGTTTTAACAAACGGCATTACTTCAGATGTAACGAATAATATTTTATATCTTCTTGGTGGCATGGTTGTTTTGGTTATTATTGTAGGAATATTATTAAAAATGATTACAAATTTACTAAATTAAATGCGTTATCCCAAAAATTTAGCCTGTTTAAAGTCACACGAACATATTTAGGTTGGATAGAAAAATCATAAAACTTAACTTTAAATAGTTAAAATAAAACTTTAAATAAATTGCTTTTTTCAAAAGAATTCGAATAATGAAATTAATTACCCTACTGCTTGTGATTCCATTCCTAATTTTATTCTATTCTTGTTCTGCTTCAACAGATACAAGGTATTCAAAAGATTCTGAAAAGGAAGCTTCTTCGAAAAAAACTGAAGAAACTATTATAGAAGATTATTTTGATATAACACCTTTCCGAACAAAAATTGAAATACCTGAAGCGATAACAGAAAAAAAAGAAAAACCACTCGATTTGTGGTTTGAATATCCAGCCGATGACACAATTGGTCAATCTCAAAAAACAGTTGTGGATACAATGGCAGGTTATCGAGTTCAAGTTCTTTCTACAGATAATCTTGAAGAAGCAAATGGTGTTCGCTCCGAAATATTTTTTAAGACGAACGAAAAAGCAATTTATGTACTTTTTGAACCTCCATTTTACATTGTGAGAGTCGGGGATTACAAGAATATGAATGATGCCAAAGCCCTTAGTTTTAAACTAAATCAATTGGGCTTTTCGGGAACTAAAGTAGTCAATGATCTTATCAATATTTATAAGTAGCTTTTTTTTATATGAAACTTTTAGCAAATAGCGCTCAAATAGTTACTGTAAACACGGATGGAAAGAATTTAAAGCGTGGTGAAGATCTGAAGAATATTGATGTTCACACTGAGCATGCTATTGTCATAGATGATGGCATAATTAAGGATTTGATTCCAAATAAATCAATCAAAAATCCCAGCAAGTACCATATTATTGATATTCAGGATAAAGTTATATTACCTGGTTTTGTTGAATGCCATACACACTCTGCATTTGCAGGATCGCGTGCAGATGAATTCAAGCTTAAACTTCAAGGTCAATCATACGAACAGATTGCACGGAAAGGCGGCGGCATAGTCAGCACCGTAAAAGCTGTGAGGAATTCAAGTTTTAATGAATTGGTAAAATTACTTATTCCCCGGATTCAATATTTTATAAGCCAGGGCATTACTACTTTAGAAATTAAGAGTGGTTATGGGCTTGATCTTGATAACGAACTTAAATTATTGGAAGTGATCAAGAAAGCAAAATCCTTCTTTAAAATTGATATAATTTCAACTTTTCTTGGGGCACATACTTTTCCAACTGAGTTTAAGGATGATCACAAGGGTTACTTAGATTTAATCACACAGAAAATGCTGCCCGAAATAGCGGCAAAAAAACTTGCAAGATTTTGTGATGCGTTTTGTGAGCTAACTGCATTTTCAGCTGATGAAGTGGATGCCATTTTTACCAAAGCAGAAGAACTTGGTTTTAAATTGCGGCTTCACACTGAACAATTCCATAATATTTGCGGTTTAGAAATTGCGTTGGCTCATGAATGTGTATCCGTTGACCATTTGGAAGAAATGACCGAAAAACAAATCTTCAAACTGGCTGAATTCGATACTACTGCAGTTCTGCTTCCCGGTGTTTCATTTTTTTTGAACTATAATTTTGCTCCCGCGAGAAAACTTATTGACAACAATGCAATCGTTGCATTATCAACGGATTATAACCCTGGTTCATCTCATATTGCAGACTTAAATTTAATTATGAGTCTGGCCGCATTAAAAATGCAGATGACATTTGAAGAAATAATTTCTGCTGTAACAATAAATGCATCTAAAGCATTGTTAATGAATCATCAAATTGGAAGTATTGAAATTGGCAAGAAAGCTGATTTTGCTGTCTTTGATGCTAAAGATTATTCCGAAATAATCTATAACGTTGGTAAAAACTTAAACGTTATGACAATAAAAAGTGGCGAGATAATATATCAAGCCAATAGCAATTAATTCTAAAAGGAGAACTATGCTGAGAAGGTTTTGCTTTTTAATTCTCTCACTTAATTTTGTATCCTCTGCTCAAACCCTAAAAGTAGTTACAGGAATAGAAAATCTAAAAGAATCTAACTTCAAGATTCTTGAAGGAAAAAAAGTCGGATTGATCACAAATCCAACCGGTGTAGACTCAAAATTAAAATCAACGATTGATCTTTTATTTGAGGCAAAGAATTTAAAACTAATCGCTTTGTTTGGACCGGAGCACGGAGTTCGCGGCGATTTTGCAGCCGGTGATCACGTTGATACCTATATTGATCCGACAACAAATCTTCCCGT